>JAUUZS010000037.1 GCA_030589835.1 Cyclobacteriaceae bacterium | reverse complement strand
GGATCTGTGGCACATTTCGAAGCTGACGTGTTGCATGAAAACCTTATCGCACGGATTGAAGGTCGTCCGTATACTGCAAGTTTTGACGGTCATGCAAACTGCTACATCGAAACAGGATATGGAAAAGGGACGCTCATAGATTTCAATTATGATACCGAGCCATTACCGGGATCTTTCCCATTCCCGGGGATTGGGCCTTTTGGACTATTGAAAGAGAGCCGAATGAATCATTATGGGAAATTGATGTTTCGATGGATTTACTGGCATATCCTTATAAAAGGAAAAGAAATGCCAATTAGTTCTCAAATGACTATGGCAGGAAAAAAATTCTAGGAAATGGAAGAAGCAAAAACATTGGATGTACAGGAACAGATCAATGCAATAAATAAGAAATTAGATATTGTATTGGAGGAAATTTTAGTGCAAAAGCAGAAACGACAGGAGGTAGAGGATCTGGTCACGGATTTATCCATCATAGGAAACGATGTATTTAAAGCAAGCGTGTTTGAATTGGATCAGGCGGGAGTGGAGCTGGATTCTGAGGCATTAAAAAGCCTGGTTTTCAAGTTGCTGAGAAACGTGGGTACCCTCAACGATATGGTCGAGATGATGGAAAGTGCCAGTGATCTGGTCAAGGATGTGAGCCCAATCGTTCATCAGATGGGTCTTCAGGGCATTAGCCAATTGAATGAGTTGGAGCAAAAGGGCTATATCGATTTTATAAAAGAGCTCTTCAATATAGCCGATAATGTAATCCAGCATTTCAGCAAAGAGGATGTGAGGCTTTTGGCCGATAATATTGTCACCATTCTAGAAACGGTCAAAAACCTGACTCAACCCGAGATGTTGGGTGCGATGAACAATGCGGTAAATATTTATAAAAAAATTGAAACCCATAACATCCCGGAATATTCACTTTGGAAAGCATTTAAAGCGATGAGAAGCCCTGAGATGAAAAAAGGTATCGGGTTCATGATTACGTTTTTGAAAAATATCGCCGATGAGAGTGAAACGGATTCAAAAATTGTTCCTTAGTTGAAAACAAATAAATTTTTAACCATAAATAAATATAATCATGTCAATAGCAACAATTGCAGGTCTTAATATAGACCTAAACGAAGAAGGATATTTAACGGATTCATCCCAATGGAATGAAGAAGTGGCAAAAGAAATTGCCGGCGAAGAAGAGATAGAGCTCACAGAAAAGCATTTTGAAGTAATTAATTTCTTAAGGCAAAAAAGCGACGAGGGAGTTGATATTACCATCAGAAAGGTCGGGAAATCCGGAATTATTGATATTAAAGGTCTTTATACCTTATTTCCCAAAAAGCCTTTGAAAAAATCAAGCCGAATCGCGGGCATTCCAAAACCTACAAGTTGTATTTAATTATAATTGAACACCTAAAAATAAAATATCATGAATGATGTAGAAGAATTAGCTGTAAAGCAGGAAAAAACAGAAAAGAAGCCTCTGGAGAAAGTATGTATGATTTGTGCTAAAGGAGCACTGGAAGATGTATACGCAGCGTTAGTAATGACCAATGGCGCTGTGATGGAAGGCATTGAAGCCAAACTGTTTTTTACATTTTTTGGACTGGAGGCCATTACCAAGAAAAGAATGAATAAGCTTCACACAGGAACCGTCGGCAACCCTGCCATGCGCATGCCGGGTGGTCTGCCGTTTCCTACTATGCTGGGTGGCTTACCTGGTGTAGAAAGTGGTGTTTCTGCGATGATGCGAAAGCAAATGGAGGATCTGGACATACCTCCTGTAGATGAGTTTATGGACATGATCACTGCCGGTGGCGGAGAGATTTATGCCTGCAAACTCGCCTGCGATATGTTTGGATTGGGCATGAAGGATTTTAACGAGAATGTAAAAGGAATCCTTACTATAGGAGAATTTTATGAAATGGCGGATGGCGATCGCACACAGATCATATTTACCTAACCTGGACAAGCCAGAAAAGTGCCTAGAGTTTCAAGTATTTAAAGTGCCTAAAGTTGAAGAATTCTTCTCAACTTTAGGCACTTTAAACTTTAGTTCACTCCAAACTTTTGCCAAATAATACACGCCTGCCTGTCCGGTAGGCAGGAATATTATAACTTAGATACTAAAACCAGAATTTTTATTGTGACCAAAAAGGCTGCTCTTTGAGCGGCTTTTTTTTGCGGTTCGTTTAGCGTTTTGGTATGAAAATTATTATGGTATTTATGGTAAAAACATCAAACTAATTTTGCTCAATAGTCATACAACGCGATGATAAATCCTTTATTGATTTCATCTTCAAAATCCGGGACGAACGTTCCGTTGTAGTGCTGGATCAATTTTCTCAGGAGGTAAAAATTGAGCACGTTTTCTTCGTTGACCAAATCCGAAAGCTTGTGCTTATTGAATATGGCCTTTTCCATCAGCACACTATTGCCGGAAAAACCCTCGAATTCGAACTTGAAGGAGAAATTATCAGGAGCTAATTTTAAGGTAAGCTTTAATTTTGTTTTGTGTGCAACAGCTTTATGGACCGACAAAAATCCAAGTGCTGCATATCGCAATACCTTTTTAATCACATCCTTACCCAGTATGGTTTCATTAAGGTCGATTTCATTTAAGGATACCTCAATATCAATTGATGACATTTTCTCAGGATTGGAATTTATAATCCATGATTTTATTTTTTCAACGTTCAGCTCCCAAATATTTGCGTGGTCATCAAAGCTATTATCAAAAATCAGGGATATATTTGACAATCTGTCCTTGAGGGTGTCAGTAGAGTCGCCAATGAGTTCGAAAAGGTGATTTAGCTCGTTGACATCTTTATAATAGTCGGCAATATTTACCAATCCTTTTATGGTTGCCATAGGCCCCTGAAGGTCGTGGTGTGTCCGATATACCAATTCGTTAAAGTCATCGACTTTTTCTTCGAGTAGGCTTTGGTAGGTCTTTAGTTTTTCCACGTCTCTTATGCCTATGATAATATATTCTGAGAAGTCACTAATTATTCCCAAATAAAATCCCGATACCTCCGCCGCAATGTTTTTTTTGAATTTGTTGTGGAGGGTTACTTTTTTTGGTTTGAAAAAACCATTTAACCTCATCTGATACAATTCCTCCTCTATTTTATTGTCTTTAGTGATCAGGATTTCAGAAAAGTTTCTGCCTATGAGGTCATGATAACTGTAGCGAAGAAACTGACATACCTCCTTACTCACCGATTTAATATTGTTGTTGCCATCCAACAAAATGGATGAAGGAATAATATTGACGAGATTTTTCTCTATAAAGTCGTTATTTATTATACTATTAGAAATCATTCCATTATTCTATTACGCATGCTGGCTTGAATATTTCAAAAGAGAAGAGGCTATCTGTTTAAGTGGCAAAACCTGTTTTGCTGCTTCGAGCTTAATAGCTTCTTTTGGCATTCCAAATACGATACTTGTTTTTTCATCCTGAGCAATGGTATGTGCTCCGGCATCTTTCATCTCTAGCAATCCTTTGGCGCCGTCGGCACCCATACCGGTCAATATTATTCCTAGTGAGTTATTGCCTGCATATTGTGCTGTAGATCTGAAAAGTACGTCAACCGATGGCCTGTGCCGGTTTACAGGAGGGCCATCATTTATCTGAACCAAATATTTCGCCCCACTTCTTCGTATCAGCAAATGGTGGTTTCCCGGAGCAATAAGTGCCCTGCCACGAATAATCGGGTCGTTATTCTCGGCTTCTTTTACGCTTATTTTGCACAGTTCATCCAATCGTTTAGCAAAGGATTTGGTAAATTGTTCCGGCATGTGCTGTACCACCACAATACCAGGAGAGTCGTACGGGAGTTCTCTGAGAATGTTTAAGATTGCTTCTGTGCCACCTGTTGATGCCCCTATTGCCACGATTTTTTCTGTGGTCTTGATCATGGACCTCAATGGTTTTTTGCTGATTATGGCGTCAGCACTTAACTTTTGTGGCACGTGATTAATATTGCTTCTTCTATGTACTCTGGCTGATGATGCGGCTTTTATTGCGTTGGTAATTTTATCTTTATACTCATTAAAAAATTCTACGGCATGCAACCGGGGCTTCGAGATTACCTCTACAGCACCGAGTTCCAGCGCTCTTATTGCAGTTTGGGTTCCTCTATCGGTAAGGCTTGAGATGATGATCGTAGGAATTGGCTGCTGCGACATGATCTTTCTCAGAAAAGTTAACCCATCCATTCGCGGCATTTCTACATCGAGCGTGATCACGTCGGGCATTTCTTTTTGGATTTTGCGGGCAGCTATGTATGGATCAGAGGCAGTACCGATCACTTCTATTTCCTTACTTTTCTCAAAAATAGAAGTCAAAGATTGCCTGACAAGGGCAGAATCGTCAACTATTAATATTTTAATTATTTTTTTTGCCATGCTTATCTTATCGATTTGACACCTTCAGTTAATGGAATAATTTTTTTACATAAAACTTCTCCGTTTGCGGTATTGAATGTTATCTTTCTACCATACTTTCCCCCGGTATCGTTGCTTACAATAGGAATTTTGAATTCCCGTAAAAAAATTTTGGCTACTTCTATATTTTTGGGTCCTATTTTAAATTGACAATTCTCATAATTCAATACTTCTCCGCCACCGAATATTTTTGCCTTTATGTTTTTCATGTCCGCTCCAAGTCTCAGTGCTTTTTCCAGCAATTTTTTCATGGCCACATTCCCGAATTTAGGCGATGCCAGTTCATTGCCCTGCCAGTAAGGAAGCATAAAATGGTTGATGCCGCCAATTCCGTTTTCTTCATCAAATATGCAAACTGAAACACATGAGCCTAGCACTGTTTTGACAAGTGTTGGTTTGTTGGTTACAATTAAAGAAGAAGCAAATAAAAATTTGTATGTGGTTTCGATACCTGCCATGGTTTAAAATATTGTTCCCTCTTCAATAAAAAAAGTCATATCATTATCGTCATCATCTTCAAACTGATCATCCGGGCCAGCTTCCATTTCAGGGATAACCAACTTAAATTCAGTATATTCATTGGTTTTGCTATCTACTGTTATCTCACCATTGAGGAGCTCCAAGAGCATTTTTACTGCTGCCAGTCCCAATCCGTGCCCTACATCAATAGAATTTATTTCTTGATTTATTCGTTCAAACCTGTTGAAAATTGTACCCATATCTTCTTCGCTTATTCCGATCCCGAAGTCCTTGATGTATATTTCCAGGTTGTTCTCATTTTTTACCGTATGGATCTGTATTTCTCCATTCTTATTGCTGTATTTATAGGCATTATGCAATAGATTGGAAATGATAAGGCTCAGGAAGGCAGGGTCAGTATAAAAGTCATTTACAAGTCCTTTATGCTCAACTCTCCAGCTTAGGTTTTTCTTACGGAATAAAAACCGCTGTGAATTGATTTCTTTGCTCACAAAATCCTGGATGCTTATTAGTACGGGCACCGGTGTTTTGTCTCCCGCTTCAACTTCTGCCGCACAAAAGATATTCTTAAACTGAAAATCGAGATCATATGCCTCAGAATGAATTAGTGCAGATATTCTAATCACCTTTTTCCAGTCATGTTTCTGAACTTTGATGATGTGTTCGGAAAGGCCCATAATTGAGGAGAATGGATTTACAATACTATTTCTCATATTCGATAAGAAGTGTGATTTGTAATTTTCGTTGTCCTCAAGTTTTTTATATAAGGATTTCACTTCTTTTTTTAATTCCTGAACCTCCAAAAAAAGATTTTCCTGTGAAATATTATTTTTCATATACCTGTATATTTATTTATAAAAAATGTTTCAAGTTCACACACACTCAAGGTTCGTTGACGTTGCAATGACAATTTTACTTATGTGTCTGCGAGCTTCCTTTTCTTATTGTCACTTATATTTTCTGAAATATTGTTGGCTTCAATTGCTTCAATGGTACGTCTAATCCAATTACGGACTCTGAATGTCCCAAAAACAAGTAGCCGTCTTTATTCAGCTTTTGGCATAATTTGTTTATCACCTTTTCTTGCGTTATTCTGTCAAAGTAAATGAGTACGTTTCTGCATAAAATAAGATCATAAGGCCCATCTACTTTATAATAATTATCCATGAAGTTTAACCTGGAAAAATAAACCTTGTTTTTAAATTCAGGTAGCACCTTCACCAGGTTTGAGGTTTTGTCTTTGGTCGTCAAAAAATATTTTTTTCTGATCTCCATCGGAATGTTCTCGATTCTGCTGACGTTATATACGCCTTCTTTGGCTTTCTGCAGTACGTCAGTCGAAATATCTGTTCCCAGTATGCGGTAACTGATGTCTTTTGCAGTCCGGCGGTAATCCTCCATCGTCATGCATAGGGTATATACCTCTTCTCCACTGGAACATCCGGCACTCCAAATTTTCATGTTTTTACTATAGCGTCCTTCCGTATATTCGGGCAGTATCGTATTTTTTAGATAATCGAAATGTATGGGTTCACGAAAAAAATCTGTTTTATTTGTCGAAACCACATTCATCATTTAGGTTACTTCTGTGCGTTTACCTTCCGGGCTAAAGACAAATTTGATGTATTCATCGAAAGATTTCATATTCAGGTACCGGAGTCTTTTGTGCAACCTGCTTTGCAGCAATATCCTTTTTGCAGGGGGCATTTTTATTCCATAATTGCTATAGATAAATTCACTCAGAATTTTAAATTCCTTATCTGAAATCTTGGTGTTGTATGTTATATTAAGTTCCTGAAACATATTGATTGTTTATTGTATTTTTTTAATTCTCTCCTCTTCATCGCGGTTCCTTTGCTCACGAATTAAAATTTCTTGTATAATTAAATTCCAAATTGTATTCTGAGTACACCGACGAAAGCGTTGTTTAGTGATTCAGAAATTCCGGGATTAATTATGTATTGAAAATCTGGCTGAATGGTTAATACATCAGACAGATTGTATTTATATGTTAGCTCTATAGCCGTTTCATGGCCTAATGTTCCGGGAACCAGATCCTGGAACACATTGCTTATCGCTGCATGAGCCACGGCAAGGCCAAGTACATCATCATCTCTTCCGGGAAGGAGCCCATAATAATTAAGGCCGAGACTAAAAAAGAGATTATTGATGCTTCTGTCTTTTGGTGAGCAACCAAATTGAAGCATGGCTCCAAGGCCCTGGCCGTCCGTATTATTTTCCTTATACAGAAATTGATCGGCAATCAGGTAGGCTGCAGTATTCCCTTTGACATCTGATGCAGTATCTTCCATATTCAGGAAATCACCATTATGATGAAAAATTCCAGCTTTATACGTCCCGGGATAATTTTCATTATCATTTCTGAATTCAAATTCTGAAATAGATAAAAAACTCTCAGTGCTACTAATTCGAAAATCCAGGCCATAACGATCACGTCCTAAGTCAAGAGGATCACCATCATAAAATGCGGTCTTAAAAACAATAGCTTCATTTATCTGGTACTTCAACACCAGGCCCATGCCGGTTTTGGGGAATATGGATACTGGCATATTAAGTGGTGCCAGGCCCATTATGCCAAATGAGCTATTCAGATATTCGCCACCCAAATCACTGGCCAGGAATTCAGAATTAAGATCATGTCGGCCTATGGTCAACGATAAAGGGCCTATTGTCTGGCAATACCAGAGCTGATACAAGTAGGTAAAATTGCCATTGTCAATATTTGAGAGCACCTGAATGTCTCCCACGATATCAGAAGATGGCGTTATCCCATGTGTATTTTGAACCTCGAAAAACAATTGCCCGCCAGACCAGATACCCATTTGATCAAACTGAATATCCATAGTCAAATCAATATGGCCCAGATAACCGAACCCTTTTTTGATTCCCCCAGTAAAATTATTTAGGGCATCACCAGTATAAATCGCTCCAAAAGTGACCGCTTTTTCTTCAGCATCATCTTCCGCAATGGCTGAAATGATAATCCCAAATAGGAAAACAGATACCAGCCAAGTTCTTAACATATAATCTTTAATCTTTTTCACAATAAGCGTTGTTATTTTTGAACAATATATTGAACAGTGATTACGCCGTATTATTTCTTTTTTGAAGCTGCTTTTTTTGCTGCAGGTTTTGGCTTTTTAGTCGCCGTTTCTTCTTTCTTTACTTCATCTTTGGTATCTAATGAACTTTTTAAATCTGCAATTTCATCAGTGGTAAAGACTTTATCAACATCTAAAATCATGATAAACTGATCGTTGAATTCGGTCATGCTTGCAATGAATTCAGTTTTGTACTTATCACCGATAGTTGGTGGCGGCTTTAGTTTGCTTTCTGATATTTCCATTACTTCAAGCACGCTGTCAACCAGAGCACCAATCTTTAGCGATTCGCCATTCAGATTGATGTCCATAACCAGGATGCAGGTGTGTTTGGTGAATTCAATAGCGGGTAGGCCAAATTTAATTCGGGTATCCACTACCGGCAACACATCTCCCCTGAGATTGATAACTCCCTTTATATATGGAGGAGACTGAGGGACTTCTGTAATTCTTACCATCTCCAGAATGTTCAGCACCTTACTGACATCAGAGGCAAATATTTCTTCTCCCAACTTAAAGGACAAATACGAGTTCATTTTTTCTATTTGTTGAATATCCATTTTGTTGTAATTAATTAATGAAATGATTTATTATTTTATTTGTATCCAGTACCAATGCAACCGACCCATCACCCAGGATTGTGGCTCCTGATATAAAATCCTGATAATTAAAAAGTTTCCCCAGGGGTTTCAGGACTGCTTGATATTCTCCTTCCAGATTATCGAATACCAGGCCAAACCTAATTTCTTCATATTTTACAATCACTACCTGACTTAATTCAGGAAGCTCACCTCCCATTTCAAATTCCTCCCTTAGGTTCAGAAACTGAATTTGTTGATTATCCAGCACAACCAAATTATTGAAGGTGTTGGTGACCTTATTGTTTTCTACGGCATAAAGCTTATCGATCACGCTAATAGGAAGGACGAATTTGGTCTGGTTGACCGACACAAGAAGTCCATCCATTATGGACAAGGTAAGTGGAAGTTTAATGGTGACGGTAGTCCCTACTCCACGTTTACTTTGAATACTTACCTCTCCCTGTATGCTTTCTATTTTACGTTTTACGGCGTCCATTCCAACTCCTCGACCAGAAACATTGGTCACCGATTTTGAAGTCGAAAATCCTGCCTGAAAGATAAGGTCGCTTATTTCGCGCTCATTCAGAACATGTGAGCTATCAATAATCCCTTTTTCAATGGCTTTCTTTTTGACTGCTTCATGATTGATCCCTGCACCATCATCAATAATTTGAATGTAAACGTTGGAGCCGGAGTAATAGGCTTTCAAAAGGATGTTCCCATCTTTGGCCTTGCCTGCTTTTTGCCGGTCTTCTACTGATTCAATGCCATGGTCAAGGCTGTTTCTCAGGATATGAAGCAAGGGTTCAGACAGGCTTTCGATTATATTTTTGTCCAGTTCTGTTGTTCCGCCTTCAATATTTAGAATTACCTTCTTATTCAAATCCTTGGAAAGATCTCTAATGAGCCGTTGAAATCTTGTGACTATACTGTTGATAGGAATTAGGCATATATTGAAGGTATTGTCGCGAAGTTGCCTGGTAAGTTTTTCTATGTCTTCATTGACAGATTCCAGTACTGGGGAATCTATATTGTCGGAAATCATGTTTAAGCGAGCCTGTGTAGTGACCAATTCACTTACAAGGTTCATCAATTGATCCAATTTATCGGATGCGACCCTAATGCTGGAAATTTTATCTACCGGAGCACTGCCTGAGTCTTTTTCCCCTCCATTTATTTCTTCTTTCAGCACAAGTTTACCTGCAAAAATATTCAAGCTTTTAGAACTGATTTCCGAACCTTTTCCGGACAAGGTATTGAGGTGGCTTTTGAATTGTTCGTTTAGCAAAAGGTCTCCATCAGAAATTTTCTTCACTTCCAGCTTGCAGTTTTGTTCGGCAAACATAAATACATCCTGAATTTCTTGTTCTTCATGGTCGGTAACTGAAATGACAGACCAGGAAGTGTAGCATTTTGTCGGGTCAAGCTTCGAAAGCGAGGGGATAAGACTGGGGTCGGGGATAATTACGGATTGTCCCAGTTCGGTTAAATCATCAAGTAGATAAAGAGGATTTGATCCATCCTGAAGGAAATTAATATTTGGTTTAAAGGATATAAAATACGTTGATTTGGTCAGGATAGTATTATCTGCAGGTTTATGATCAGCAGCCATATTGAGTTCTCCATCAGGCTGTTTTTTATTTCTTGTAAGATCAGCAAGCTCCTCCTGAAGCATTTTCTGATTCTCTTGTGTGTTGGGCTTAAGGTCTTCTCTTTCATGTAGCAAGGTCCTGATATGATCTACTACATGGAGTGTGGTACTCAGTATGTCCTCGTTAAGTGCAATCTCTTTGTTTCTGATGCCATCATAAACGTTTTCCAATTGATGGGTGATTTCCCCGATTTTGTCAAATCCAAACATATCGCTATTCCCTTTTAGCGTATGCAAGACTCTAAAGATTTGATCTATTGACTTTTCATCGTCAGGATTGCCCTCAAGTACCAATAAGGATTGTTCGAGCTCGGCGATGAGTTCTTGTGCCTCTTCTATAAAAACGTTTATAAATGTATCCATTACCTCAATACCTTTTGAATTACTGCCAGCAATTTTTCTGTAACAAATGGTTTAATGATCCAACCGGTGGCGCCGGCTTCTTTTGCCTCCATTTTTTTTTCTGCCTGAGATTCTGTTGTCAGTACAAGTATTGGCGTGTACTTATAATCGCTTAGGGCCCTCACTTCTCTTATCAGCTCAATACCATTCATGTTTGGCATGTTCAAATCCGTTATGATAAGATTAATGGGATCACCATCCAGGTGTTTCATGGCGTCACTGCCGTCAACACCTACCAATACATCATAATCTGCAGAGGCCAATGTATAATTCATGACCTCCCTGATACTCTCTGAATCGTCGACGATTAATACTTTCTTGTTCATTTTATTATTATTAATTTTCAATTAATTCACCAAATCCGGCCATACGGATGGTATCCAGCAATTCATCCTTCAGATCAAATTTGATTTTTAATTCTTTGTTCTGGTTCAAGGCTTCTTGCTTAACAGCATAAATCAGCTGAAGGCCGGCGAGGTCGATCACCTCAATATCCTCCAGATGAAGTTCCATTGATGAAGCGGAATTGAGCGCTTCTTCTATTTTTGTCTTCAGCTCAATTGAATTGATAATGGTAATATCCTGATTGATCTTCAGTGTTGTAGCTTTAGCTTTTGCAGTTTTTTTGTTCATCTTGATCTGGTATTAAAAAAGTTCTACGGATATTTTTTGTATAAAGAATGCAAAGGTCACATCATTGTCTACCTCCCCTTTTGATAGGGTAACGAGTAGCGATAGTTCCTCTCCATTATCATCTTCCAGCATAATCTCGGTTCTGAGGGTAATGGGTAAATGTTGTCCTTCGCCCGTAAAGTATACCTTGTCGCCTTCTTTGTCTTGTGCTATTTCTATTGATAAAATTTTACTGATATCTTTTCCGATCATCATATTCCTGTCCACACCAAACAGCTCGCTAGCAGTAGAATTGATAAATTCGATAATGCCATTTCCCTTGAACATGATCACGCCATCTTCACTACCTTCGAGGATGGCAATATTTTTCATTTTTTCGGCCTCAGCATTTTTTAGCTGAATCTTCATCTCACTGGTTGCTTCCTCCAATTTTCTGCTGAGGCTTTCCTGTGAGGCCTCTAATTCTTCTTCGTTTTGCTTCAGCTCTTCTTCTTGCATTTTCATCTGCTCGGTCAAGGCTTGCGATTCTTCCAGGAGCGTTTTGGTCTCTGCGTTGCCTGTGATATTCAATATGGCCGAGGCGATATTTTCTGAAAGTTGCTTTAAAAATGAAACTGTTTTTTTATCAAACTCAGTAAAAGATGCCAATTCAAGGGCTCCGCAACAAACGTCGTTGAATATTAATGGTATAATAATAAGTGAGTGAGGAGTTGCCTCACCAAGACCTGAGGTGATGTGTACAAATTCTTCAGGTATATTGGTGAGAAGCATATACTCTCGCTCAAGAATAGCCTGCCCGATCAGATTGCTTTTCAGATCCAGCTTTTTATCTATAAATTTCTCTCGCTCCCAGGCATATGCAGCTATTAATTCTAAATTTTGTTCTTCATTTTCGTTGGTAATCTGAAAGATCGCCCCCTGGTTGGCCGAAACATATTTTACAGTCTCGCTAATCAACAATTGTGCGAGCACCTTTACATCCGTATTGTTCTCCTGGATGATCTTGGTAAACTCGGTTAATCCTTCATTGGCCCATCTCCTTGCCTGCTCCTGAAAGTTAGCTTTGTTCAAAGCATCTTTTAAATGAAGCAAGGAAGTCCCCAGCCGATCTTTCGCGCCTTCCGATTGAAAATCCATAGCCACATTTCCTTTGCCTAGCTGGTCAATGAACATGATGACATCCTGTAGCCTTTTGCCTATTTTATTCAGGTTAAGATATAGCTTGTTGAATTGCTTATTCGATTTGGAGTATTGTTCTAAATCATAACTGCCGTGGGTTAATTCATTAGATAATTTGCCCAAATTTGAAAGAGGAGCGAGGTACTCCCTTCTGAATAGGACAATACTAATTATTGGTGCTGAAAGGGTAGCAATTGCCAATAGAAAAATATAAATGAATTTTCCGTTTGCATTACCTTTCGCTTCCAGTTCGAAATGTGTCCGGATTCCGGCAATTAGAGTTGTGAGTTGATTTATCTCATCGTTGCTCAGGCTTAACCCCTGCAAAGATGATGCATTCGATCCGGCCATTTCTTGAGTAGCTTGAGCTACTTTTAGGCCAATTCTTTCAAGATTCAATTTGAAATGCCCCAATTTGTCAATGACGTCCTTTGTTCTTTCGGCAGACAAAGAAAGTTCCAGCCCCGAATAACTATATGCACCACCGGCAATCAGGAGATCATTGTTTTGTACTAAACTATTGAAATCTTTCAAAAAGGATTCATCCTGAAGGCTAATGTCTGATTTTGAATCAATAGCTAAAGCACCAATGAGCTTTAATTGCTCCTGACAAATGTGGGATTTCAGAAAATTAGATTTCTCAATCCTTCCATATATCTGGAACAGGCTTATCCATGCTATGGTGATGATGATAAAAACAGCAACAATAAAATTGAATTTCATAACTCCTATTAAAGGTTTACTAACTCATGGTAAAAAATGGTAATCTCATGATCGAAAGGTTTCCCTTTTGTAAATGATCAATAAATTAATTGATAGTTCAATGATAGTGTATTCCTGAAAAATATAAAATCGACAATTAGCGAGTGGGGGGATTTTGTTATTTAACGGCAAGATTAATTATTTAACGTAATCGGAATTAGTACTAAAACCTGTTATTTATTTGCCGTATTTGCTTGCTGTATTTTTTTTGAGACACCAAACAAAGCTACAATCCCGGACATTATTTTGGTTTGTAACCGTATAATTTTCCCGGTATCGTGACCTTTTTCATGACTGCAAAAAGCGATGCCGAAATAAGTTATAGTCACATACCAAATAATATTTCACGGAAGCAGTAATCATAACAGCCTGGTGTCCTATTTGCACATTTCATATAACCTGTTCTGGTGAGCAGGGATGTGATTTTCTACTTCAGGAGTAAAGAACTGTGCTCGAGGTACTGCCACAGGGAGTATAGAAAGTGCATTTCAGATAATAACTTAATAAATCTGAGTTCGATTAATAAAACCTACGTGACTGCGAGAAAACGGAAAGCAATGGAGTGTCTCCTCCATGGATTG
>JAUUZS010000331.1 GCA_030589835.1 Cyclobacteriaceae bacterium | reverse complement strand
GCTACATTGCGCAGGGTGGAAGGGCAAAGCTTCTCTGGAGGACACGCTGTTTGCTGGTGCGATCGTATATGGATTAAAACAAATGTTTGAATACGATTCAGATGTGCCTTTGATGGCATCAAATTTATATAAGATGTCAAAAGACAATCTGAAATCCACGGTCAAGAATGCTTCGCATGGCGCCAGATTAATGCAGTTAGGCCTTGAAAAAGATATTGATTTCTGTCTGAAATTTGATGAATATAAAGTAATCCCCATTTTAAAGGGCCAGCATATTTCTAAAATGAAGCTTTCTGATATGTTGTTTTAGTTCAAGGGTAGCTAATTTTATCTCCGTTGCACATACTCATTGAAATAATACTCTTTGAGATAATTCATATCATAATAGTCGATGGATGAATTAATAATTATCGGTTCTTTGAATGGCTGATAAACAAGTATTTTTTTGCCTGCTAATCGATCATTTTCATAGATGTAACTTTCATAAATTTTTGTTCCATCATAAACCTTGACGACTCTTTCAATTATTTTCCCATCGTCATTGTACCCATAATGGATGAATTCGTTTACATCAATCTTGCCTTTAAAATGAATAATTTTTACCCTTATCAAGCGCTCATTTTCGTCAAACACCGGGATACATTTTTTTACAATTGCACCATACCTATCTTTTTGTATGCGATTTTTCAACAAGGGGCCACTCATGTTGTAAGACCATCTTTCTCTTTGCTTCAACAAATGAAAATTTGAATAATCCTTAAAATATTTTCGATAGATTTCCTCCGCTTCATCAGATTCACCACTAAGCTCAAAAACCTGACCGGTCAGTTTATATTCGATTTTAAAAAATGGAGCTTGAAATTTTGTTTCCTGATCGAGTTTGTAGAAATATTCGTATTCAGGTTGTTCATGGACGAAGTTTGCATTGTCAAGATACAGAATGCCTAAACCACGGATATGGGTATAAGTTACTGTCGCTTTTGTGGGTTCGCTATCTTCCAATATAGCCACCAATATTCCAAGAAGGCTCACTTTTTCAATGGATTCGTCCCAATAGTCTACCTCTATGATGGCATCAACCCCTTCTTTAATAGCAGAGATCTCTACCTCTCTTTGCACATCATGTTTTGAAAGCATCCCTTTCTTTAGCAATTCAAAATCTATTATTTCGAAATATGGATTGATCGGAGTCCCCTCACCAATAAATCGTACTTCGGCATTGAAATTTGGGCTTCTGGTAGGGATATCGTTGATCTTGGCCTGGTATAAATTTGGCTTGGCACACGACAGCAAAAGGACAAAGGGAAGTAATATTGAGCGTCTGACATGCATAATTTGTGGTTTGGCAAAACATGCTCAAATCTTATGCCACACACATAATTGCACCTATTATTTTTTCAGTTTCGGATTATTCTTATGCCGGTCGAAATCACGAATGTTCTTCTTTTCCAGGTTTTTCTTGAAAGCATCTGTCAAATCCACACCAGTTTGATTGGCAAGGCAAATCAACACCCAAAGCACATCCGCCAGCTCATCATCCAAATTCTTTGATTTATCGGATTCTTTGAAAGATTGCTCACCATATTTCCTGGATATAATTCTTGCCACCTCTCCAACCTCCTCGGTCAGCATGGCCAAATTTGTAAGTTCATCGAAATACCTGACCCCAACGGTTTTAATCCAATCATCAACCAACGTTTGAGCTTCTTTGATTTCCATTATTTTTTGTCCTTTGTATCAATAATAATTGTGACCGGGCCATCATTACATAATGTAACCTGCATCATGGCGCCAAACTCACCGGTTTGGATTCTTTTGTTCAACTCACTTTCCAGCTTAAAAATGAATTTTTCATATAGTGGAATGGCGATATCCGGTTTAGCCGCTTTGATGTAGGAGGGGCGGTTGCCTTTTTTGGTTGAAGCTTGCAGAGTAAATTGGCTGACGAGTAAAATATCCCCACCAACATCTAAAAGGCTTTTGTTCATCACTCCATTTTCGTCATCAAAAATCCTCAGGTTGACGATTTTCCTTGACAGCCAATCGATATCCTCATCCCCATCTTCATTTTCAATTCCCAATAAAACCATGAGGCCAATCCCGATTTGTCCGGATATTATATTTACTATCTCTACTTTTGCTTCACTTACTTTTTGTATTACAGCGATCACGATTATTTGTTTGTTTTATTGAAAATGGCCGTATTAATGTGCTGCTTAGTCTATTTCTTATAGCGCAAAATAAAACGTAACAAATTATTATAAACTGAACAAGAAATGAAAATTAATGATTTTACACCTTATTGTCAGGCGTTTCCATAAACCTGCAGTACATCTGATGGAATAATATGAAGGCCGGTACGATTTTCCGTAACGACATTCATCATTGCCCTGGCTACTATTTTTGCCTGTATAGGCCTGTATTTTTTTAGCCCTCCAAGCAGAAGAGGGTTGATGATTTTTGCTACGACAGCCCCTATCTTATCTCCTATTCTCTGCTCCTCTCGTTGACCAAGCAATAAAGATGGGCGAAATATATTCAGGTTTTGAAATTCGAGTTTGCTCAATGCACTTTCAACATCTCCTTTTATTTTATTATAATAAAACATAGATTTTGAGTTAGCTCCCAGAGCGGTAATGATATTGAATTGCCGGCAGCCATTTTCCTTAGAAATATTTGCCAATTCGTAAGGATAGGTAAAATCGACTTTTTGAAATTGCTCCTTTGAACCGGCTTTTTTCATTGTTGTACCCAGACAACAAAATACCACATCGGCAGTCATAAGGCTTTTATAATCTGAAAGAGCATCATAATCGACCTCAAGGACGGAAGCGCCTTTGAATTGTTGCGTACTACCTTTCCTGACCAATACTTTGATTTCGTCATATTCATTGGCATCAACCAGCAGATCTACCAGATGACGGCCCACCAATCCTGTTCCTCCTGCAACCAGTGCTGATTTGCCCATTAACTTTGGAATGTTGGATTGTCGTTTGATTGGTCAGTAAAAGATTGCTCAAATTCCAAAAAAGCCTGGATATCTTCATTGATACTGCCAAATACCAGGAAAATAATTGATATATCATCTGCTAATCCGGTTACGGGGATAAAGTCAGGTATTAAATCAATCGGCATAATAAAATAGATCAATGCCCCAATGATCATCAGTAAGGATTTAAAAGGGATTTGACGGTAATTGCCATTTATATAGGCTCGGAGCATTCTAAGCAATGTGCCAATTTTCTTAAAAAAATCAGAAGCGCGTTTTTTATTTTCATCCATATCCGACATTTTATCTGCCACCGAGCCGATAAGGTCTGATATCTTTTCATGATCCGTAGCAATCCCTGCCGCCCTTTTCAGCGCATTTTGGAAACTCTTACTTCTTAAATAATTCATCACTATGCTCAAATTTAAAATATATCCCTGATCTCAGCCTTTACCTCAGAGAGGGTTACCATTACCGGATCAATATCCCTTTTTTCAATTTCAATAAAAATCAATTTGGCCAATTCCACACTTTTGGCATCCTTATTCAATTTTTCAGCATTGGTATTAATTAAGGCGATAACATCCTCAACGGTATTTTTGATCAAATCCCACGACTTATCACTCAAATATATTTGCTGTGACAAATTATGATTGAATTCTTCCCGGATATCGGAGATCATAACATGCTGCAACTCTTTGGCAGTCATATTTGGGCTATTCAACCTTAGCACGAGATTGCCCGGAGAAAGCCGCTCTAAAAAGAGACACATACGCTCAAAGGCCTGGAGCCTGTTTGGCAGCGCTACCTTGCTGCTGGCTAATTTATACTCCAAATTGGCCTTCACAACTTCTTTGGCCAATATTGATTTCATGGTAAGATACATGGCATAGAGCACCAGTGCTGCCGGCAATAATATTTTTCCAAAATCTAATATGATCTCCATGGTTTTTGTGTTCCGTATAAAAAAGTGTTTGCGTTCAAATTTAATTAAAATTACCAGATCAATTGCCCTTAAAAAAAAGAATCCCAAAACTAAGGTGAAAAATATAATACTTTAACCCTGGGTGTGACCATATTTAAGTAATTCATGCCGCCTGCTTTTTTAAAAGCGCCAAGGATATTAAACCCGGGTTAATAATGGGATTTGTGCCTTCACGAATTTTAGCGGACTGCTATTGAAACAGTCACAACACTACATAGGAACATGTGCCTCTGGGATGCAAACGAATAAAATTTGTTCAATTGATGGCTTCTAATTGAGATAGCATGCGCTGCGCCAACTAATCCTTTCTGGCACTTGACAAGGTCACAACAGCTCTTTTACAGATGCCACCGATCGGAGGATTGAATTTAGAAATTGATAATTCGATAAAAGTAACCAATGGAAAATTTGCGAAAACCACCTCCATAATCCTTCCTCCAATATTCTCCAATAAGCGTGAAGGTTTGTTCATGGCTTCGCGAATTATCTTATACAATTCTTCGTAGTCGATGGTCTCCGATAACTTATCATCCGCACCAGCCCTATCTAAAGAAGTTTCGATAGTAATATCTACGCCATATTTATTGCCAATCTTTTGCTCTTCGTCGTAGTAGCCATGAAATGCGAAAAATTCAAGGCCTTCAAGTGTAATTTTGCCCATTGATTAATCCAGTAGGTCAAAAAATGAATCCCCGGAGTTTTCTGATTTATCTGTCGAGGCTTTACTTTCTTTCGGGGAAATTTTCGGTTTTGATTCCGCCACAACAATCGAGTCTTCCATTTTTTCTTCCTCAGGCTTGAAGCTTGTCAGATCAAAGTTAGTTGCAAATTCCCGCGCCTCCTTAATATACTTATCAATATTTAGCTGATCTTTTTGTTTTTTAAATTTCTGCACCCGATCCAGTGTTGCCGAAGATAAATTGGTGAGGTCATCGAGAATATTTTCCTTGAGGCTTAATGCCGTATTGAAATTTTGCTCCATTGATTTGATATCTTCGAGCATTTTACCAATAATCTCCCTGGCTTGCTTTTCGGAGTTTTCAATGATCATCGTAGACTTTGACTTTGCATCTCTCACCATATTTTGAGACTTCATTTGAGACTCTTTCAGCTGAAGCTCTGAGGCTTTATTGGCCTGCACAATCATATTGGCACCAGTATCTTCAGCAGTTTTTAAGGTTTTGTAAAGTGAATTTTCTACTTCGCGCAATTTCGAAATTTCTTTTTCTGCCGATTCAAGTTTTATGGCCAGCTCCTTTTTTTCATCCATAGATTTCTCCCACTCAGCACTCAGTATTTGCAAAAAAGCAACTACTTCATCTTTGTCATAACCTCTGAAAACTTTCTCAAATGTCTTTTGCCTTATTTCTAATGGAGTGATTTTCATTATTGCCTGTTTTCTTCGAATTTTCTATAAAGTATCCGACTTAAATTAAAATACAAAAAATATCCTAAAACCGTGCAAATATTACAAATTAACGCTCAAATCCCAAACTGATATTTTTTT
>JAUUZS010000005.1 GCA_030589835.1 Cyclobacteriaceae bacterium | reverse complement strand
GAGCTACACTCGGTATTCAATCCATAAATTATAATATCATAAAACAATATACGGAACTCTATCCTGGGCTTGAAGGCGATATTGTTTCAAGTTCAGCGTTGACAGAAGATTTGCGTACTAAAGGCATTGGAGTTAATGGTACATTTGGAATAATAGCAAGACCAGTGAATATACTGACCATTGGCCTGTCCTTAACAACTCCTACGTATTTAGATATGAACGAAATATATTTTTATTCCATAGAAGCTGAATTTAATAATTTCGATATGGCTAATTATGGTGATTATTTTGATGCCAATTATGATTTAATTGTTAATCCAAATGCATCCTTCACCACTTTTTATGAAGAAGAATCCACATTAGACCTGGAGTCTTATGAAGAGGAAAGTTATTTTGATTACACCCTCACATCACCTATGCGACTAAACGCAGGGGCAACATTCTTCATTAATAAAAACGGGTTTATTTCAGGTGATATTGAATATGTGGATTACTCAACCATGAAGCTAAAAGGCAAACAGGGGTCGCTGGAAAATGACAATAATGATGTCAAAGAATTGTACAAACCGGTACTCAATGTGAGAATAGGTGGGGAATGGAGACTGAAATCCCTCAGATTAAGAGCAGGATATAATTATCAACCCAGCCCTTATACCTCAGAGGATATGGACAGAACAGCGCAGGTATTTTCTTCGGGAATAGGATTTAGATCAACCAAATTTTTTGTGGATTTAGCAGCATCGTATAAACTATTTAATAGTTTTTATGCTCCATACGTTTTAGATAATCCAAATGGAGAAGATTATTTGGAAACAAGCTTTGTGGAAATTGAAAATACCAATCTGAGTTTTGCGCTTACCTTTGGATTATTTTTCTAAATTATTAATTGCCAAAAGGGTTTCATTCACCAATCTGTGGATATCTAAAAATTTCTGGCCTATGCAAATTTTTGATTGTTCATAATATTTTTTTCGCACAGCATGCTTATTTTTCAATTCCAAATAAAGACCCTCTCTTGACAATTTTTTCAGCAATGGACGTTTCTTAATTCCTTTGGCTGATAATTTTTTGAATAACACTTCTGCAGAAGCATCAATATAAATAGTCACCCCATTCTTGTTCATTTGACTCATGCTGTCAAAAAAACATGGTGCTCCGCCTCCGGTAGCTAAAACAAAACCTCCCTGCAGTTTCATTTGACTTGCCAGGCATTGTCTCTCAATATCTCTAAAATAATCTTCGCCTTTGGAGCTAAAAATATCTGATATTCGCTGACCATCCCATTCCTCAATAACCTCATCCAAATCAATAAATTGCATTTTAAGCTTTTTCGCAATGAGCTTTCCGATAGTTGATTTTCCCGATCCCGGCATACCAACCAGAAAATATTTCTTTTCTTTCATTGCATGAATCAATTTCAAATTATGTTAATAAATTAGGAAAGCCGTACTCTTGGATCAATAACGGCATACATTAAGTCAACAAACATATTTATGATCACAAAAACAGTTGCAACAACCAAAGTCACACCCATCACTACAGGAAAATCTAAACTTTGCACTGCTTTGATCGTAGTAAACCCCAGTCCTTTCCAATCAAATATGTATTCCACAAAAAAAGCCCCTGCCATAAGCGATGCCAACCACCCACTGACGGTAGTGATAACAGGATTCAATCCATTTTTTAAGGCATGTTTAAATACCACCACATACGTACTCAACCCTTTCGCATAAGCTGTCCTTATGTAATCGAGCGAAAGTACTTCCAACATAGAGCTACGCGTTAGTTGTACAATTATCGCAAGTGGTCTGATCCCCAGCGTAATGGCTGGCAATATGAGGTTTTGAAGCTGCAATTCGCGTCCTCTCAATGGATGATTTACCCAGAGCTGACCTGTCAAATTCAATCCTGTATAATCGCTCAGGTAGTAACCAAAAGTCATCGCTATCACTATCGCGGAAACAAATGACGGGACTGAAATACCAAGGACAGATACAGAAATAAAAAAATGGTCTATAAAGGTATTTTGATTTAGTGCAGTAATTATTCCTATGGTGATGCCAAAAACACTAGCAAAAAGCATAGCGGTAAACGCCAGCCAAAAGGTATCGTCAATATTATCATAAATAATTTCTGTTACTTTTTTATTGGTTTGAAATGACCTTCTTAAATACGGCCATTTGGCTACAAGTACCGAGGTATTGAAATTTATGACTTCATTATAATCGTATTTTTTTTGATTCTGCTCCGATCTTTCATGAATTGAAAAAATCGACAGGTCATTTACATACAGAAAAAATTGTACATGCAATGGTTTGTCGAGGCCCAGTTCTTTTGTGATCGAATTTCTTGTACTTATATCGCTTCTTTGACCGGCAATTAAAGATACAGGATCGCCTGGCAAGGCATGAAACAATAAGAAAACAACGATTACAACCCCTACCAGAACCAAAAAACCATAAGCAATTCGCTTTATGAAAAACCGTAACATGAAGAACTAATTTAATAAAGCATTAATTTCATCTTTTGATGGGATATCATTATTGTGCCATTTCCCCAGAACAATTCCATCTTTGATCAAAATTAATCCGGGATTTGCACGAACCATTGCTTTTATTACAGTTCCATCGGCATAAAAATACGGTAGAGATAGTTGATATTCATGTCTGAAATTCTCATAACTCGCTTCATCATTTGAGGTTAACACCCAGGATTCGACATTTTCCCCTATCTCATCAGCGAGTGCGTTTATTTCGCTTACCTTTTTATACCTGGACTTTTCTACGTCACTAAAAAGCACTAATAATTTCACGTCCTGAAATGTCTCTTCCGTAAAATCCCCTTCCTCATTCCATACATTATAATCTGTTATCTTAGGTTGAGCTTCCGGATTAAGCAGCACCATCTCCACAAATTTGTAGCTTGTATCTGTTGGATATCCTTCAAAATCATAGCTTTCACCATCCTTTTCCATAATATATTTATAACGGAATTTTTCTGAAGGCTGCATAGAAGCTTTTATATCTGCACCTACATGATACGGCCTGAAATCGATGGGTGGCAAATGTTCAATGGCATAATAAGCAATCACTATGTTCAAGGCCAAAACGACTGCAAAAATCACATTGCCTGTTTTATCGGCAAATATGGTGATGTAGCTTGCTCTACGTACAAAAATGAAGGTAGTCAAAATCAAAAGGACGATGTCCTTAAAAAAGGATTGCCACGGGCTTAGAGGAATGGCATCTCCAAAACAACCGCAATCCGTCACCTTATCAAAAGCAGCGGAATAAAATGTCAGGAAAGTAAAAAAAACAATGAGCAATAATATGATTAGGGAGGTCAGTTTCATTCGATAATTTATTAAAACTGCCACACCCAACAGCACTTCAAGTATCACCACAAACAACCCCACAGAAAGCGCAAAGGGCACCAAATAGTGGAAAACTGAAGATATGTCGCTGGAAAACACCTCGAAATACTCTTCCATTTTTATTGCTGTTCCCATCGGGTCGTTCAACTTAACCAGACCGGAAAAAATAAACAATATACCGACAAACCACCTGACTATCTTATCTGTAAGTTTCATTTTTATATGTTAAATTTTATTAAACAAAAAACTGCATAATTCATCATGTCCTGATAATTTGCTTTTACCCCCTCTGAAATAATTGTTTTCCCCTGGTTATCTTCTATCTGCTTCACCCTTAATATTTTCATCAGGATAATATCGGTCATTGAGCTCACTCTCATTTCCCTCCAGGCCTCATCGTAATCATGGTTTTTATCCTCATGCAGTGCAAGGGTCTCATTTACCACCTTATCATAGAGTGGTTCAATCACTTCGAATTTCATTTCTAATGAAGCATCGGGTGATAATTCCATTTGTATAATGGCCATGATACAATAGTTCACAATGCCCAGAAATTCATTCGGAATATCATCTTCGACTTTTTGAGTCCCTTTCTCCTGAATGGACCTTATACGCTGCGCTTTGATCATAATTTGATCCGTAATGGAAGGAAGTCTCAATATTCTCCAGGCAGTCCCGTAATCACGCGTTTTCTTCTCAAATACTTCTTTGCAGGCCTTTATAACTTGTTTATATTCGCTTATTGTTTTGCTAGCCAAAATGTCTTTTTTGTAAGTGTATAATATAAATGAAATAATTAATTGGCATCGAAAGATAAAGTATTTTATTCAAATAATACACTGAATGTAAACGGAAATCTTATGGATCTCTCTTCCCCAAAAATTATGGGGATTCTCAACGTTACCGATGACTCTTTTTATGACGGCGGGAAGTTTATAAACGATAAAGAAATTGCTCTTCATGTAGAAAGACTTATTACAGATGGAGTAGATATTATTGACGTAGGAGGTTACTCTTCTCGCCCCGGGGCATTACATATCGATGAAGAATTAGAAATCAAACGCACATTAAAAGGCATTCAGATCATACGAAAAATCGCAGATGGCATTCCTATTTCGGTCGACACATTCAGATCAGAAGTAGCAAAAAAATCGATAGAGGCAGGTGCGGGTATTATCAATGACATCTCAGGAGGGAGCCTGGACAAAAAAATGTTTCAAACGATTTCCGACTATAATGTGTCTTATATTATAATGCATATGTCGGGCACTCCCCAGAATATGGCGAATAATGTTCGCTACGAAAATATTTTAGATGAAATAGTGAATTATTTCAACAAAAAACTAAGGGAATTAACACAAATTGGCATAAAAGATGTTATTATTGATATGGGCTTTGGTTTTTCAAAGACAACGCCTCAAAATTATATTTTATTGAATAATTTGAAGCGTTTTCGAATATTAAATTCTCCCCTTTTGGTAGGGATTTCAAGAAAATCCATGATCTATAAAGTACTAAAAACCAATCCTGAATCGGCATTGAATGGCACTTCTGTTTTAAATGCCATTTCACTGTTGAAAGGAGCGAGTATCCTTAGGGTGCATGACGTAAAAGAGGCAAAAGAAGTGATTAACTTAATAAATTTAATTTCCAATTGATACTACTTTTTAATATCGGTTTCCTTGAAATAAGTTGGGTAGATACTATCGATATTATCGCCGTGACAATACTGTTAAATCAGGTGTATAAACTGATGAAGGGAAGTATTGCCTCAAAAGTTTTTCTTGGATTTTTGTCCCTTTACCTTACGTATTTGATGGTAAATGCAGCTGAGATGGAACTCCTTTCCGCCATTTTAGGGCAATTTATGGGAGTCGGTGTTTTGGCGATTATCATTTTATTTAGTCCGGAAATAAGAAAATTTTTGTTGTTAATTGGCAAATCTACCACATTTAACCGAGAAACATTTCTGAAAAGTTTCCCATGGAAACGGAATGAAAATAGTGATCAATTTGATGTGAATCCCGTAATCGATGCGGCAAAAACGCTCGGGGGATCATCTACAGGAGCATTAATTGTCTTTTCCAGAGAATCAGGACTTCGGTTTTATGTTGATTCCGGCGACCGTATAGACGGTTTAATTTCAAAAAGGCTTCTACTTTCTATATTCAACAAAAACAGTCCACTTCATGATGGTGCGGTAATCATTCATAATGGGCGCATTGCTGCTGCAAGGTGCATTCTTCCCGTAAGCGATTTAGAAAATCTTCCGGCTCAATTCGGGCTCCGTCACAGAGCGGCTATTGGCATGAGCGAAACAACAGATACTCTTGTGCTCGTGGTCTCGGAAGAAACCGGGCAAATGTCAATTGTAAGAACTGGCAAAATACATCACAACATGTCCATTCAGGAAATACGAAGAATGATTAATGACTATTTCCTTGAAGAAGCAAAGGCAAAGAAGCAGCCCAAGAAAACAAAATTCGAAATCATGCTTGATGATGAAACAAGTAACAATACAGAATCTATTGAAGAAGAATCTAAGGAAAATCCCAGCTTGATTTAAATTGTAATTTAATTGCGTCCAGATATTGCACGTGCTTCTGAACTTTCAAAGTTATAAATCTTTCTGTTATACATTTCACTGTCAGATAACTCAGTAGTGGCCTGTGCAATATCGTCAGTTGTGTGGCGTTTTTATCGAACCATTATTCTTCTTGAGGTGCTACTTTTTTGGTTCGATAATGTGACCAAATAAATTCCTTGTTCGAGGCTGGAAACATCCAACCAGTTTGACCGGTTAAATTTTGCACTACTTAATATCCTGCCAGATAAATCTGTAATTTTTATAGAGAACGACCCGGGAGAATCATATTGGACGAAAAGCTGATCGCTAACAGGGTTTGGGAAGATTACTAATTTTTTAGGTTCAATGGGATTTATATTAGTTACTACTGGCTCCCCGATTTGGAACCAGTTAAGATTGAATCCATCTGTCGCTGCATGAAGTCGAATGGTATGTTGGCCTGAAGTCAGATCAAGGCTGGATTCAAAAGTTGACCAATTCTGCCAACCTCCGGTACTGGGGAGATTTTGGGATACTTTATTAACCCCATCAATAAGAACATCTATGGTGGCATTTTTAGTAGAAGCGGCTCTAAATAGAATGGAATAATTATCTTCTACCGGAACGTTTATTTTATATTCCAACCAATCGCCAGTATCAATCCAACCCACATTTGCAAATCCAGATTCATCACTTGTTTGTTCAAGTAGAACTCCATACATCGTATTATATACTTCAGCCTCAATCCTAGTAGGTACTTCGATAACTAGGTTTTCATCATGAAAGGCATTTGTTTATAAAACTCTCCTAAGGCTGTAAGCGTCCCGTCAGCACCGAGAATGTCAATATATGGATAATTAGAAATTCCGTCTCCTCTACCAATGAACCATGAATATCTAAACACGTCCGGGTCTGCTTCCAAAAAGTCAACTGCACCGATCATGAAACTTATTTGATCATTGACATTATTAATTGTTCCATTGGACTCCCAACCTGCAAATTCAGTTAACCATATCGGTTTTTCATATTTCTTGAACTCCCCAATGAACCAGCTTAGCGCTCCTATATTGTTCATATAAGAATGAACAGCAATATGGTCGACTCGGCATCCTACGCAAGCGTCGAAAAAAGCATCCAAATAATCGAACGGATCTTGGTATTTCGTTCCATTTTCACTCACACATACATCGCAGAAATTCACTGCTGGCCCAACAATTTCTAGATTGAAATCATCTGCAATAGACTCCAATGTTGGCCAAATTGCGGCAACCTGAGAAGGAGTCATATTGGCTTGATGAACAAAGTTCGGTTCATTAAATGCCAACACGTATTTGGTTTCTGGGTGGTTTGCAAGAAAATCTCTAAGCTTAGTTTCATTAAAATTTCCATTCCAAATCATTGGCACAAATTCGAATTCATAATTTTGGAACACATCTGCTACCGAACTCTCAGGAGTCTCTGACCAATTATACCACCAAGAAACTTCAGGTGACAGAGCTGCAAGATCATTGGGAGAATGATGACCGTAGGCTATTCCCCGTTTGTTTTGTCCGAAAGACAACGCGTTCACAAAGAAAATGATCGCTACAAATAATATTAACTTTTTCATTACAATTTAGGATGAATGCCACACAACATATTGATAAAAAACATCCATAATATCCTAACTAACCATAGGTGCTCTTAATTTGAATAAAGAGACCGCTCCGAAATGCAAATCCCTAAATCCTCCAAAGAGGACGATCTTGCATAGGTCTCTGATATGTGGTGAAACTCAATAACTTAGCAAAAAAATACCTTATTTTGTTGGATGAAATTTGTGAGCGTACCCTAAATATTATTGTAAAGTAGAGTAATATACTTTCAATGAAATTTCATCTTTAGTCGTTATTAATTGGTTAATATATATTACAGAATTCCAAAGACTGGATTGCCCGACAAGCAAAAGTGAATCTGTAATGGTACCGTTCGATAAATTTTGTATATAATCGGTGACTTCACCGACAAAAAACCCATTGTTTTCAAGACTATCTTTGGTAAATACAAGTCTACTATTGGTAGTGGCAAAGATAAACTCCGTACCAGAGGCATCTACCAGCGGAATGAATTTATTATTTTGATCGGCAATATATAAATCAAGTGCGTTTGGAGGCAGTAGGTAATCGTTATAGTTTTCAACTGGTATCACCAATTCAGCCCTGTTTATTACCAAATGGTCTATCGTATCCAAAAAATTCATATATGACCCCATATTTAATTTTGTAAAAATTCCTGCACTTCCGTGAATGTAAGAGAGTCCATTGTCGGTTTCAAAATCAGTATGAAAATCAGAAATCCCTTCAATGGGAGTCCCAGACTTATCAAGGCTCATGTTATTATAATACTTAGTAATGTTGAACCCTTCGTTGCTCCAGCCCTGCAAAATGAAGGTAAAGTAGGTAGTGTCGATTTCGTCATGAAAGTATAACCTCATGTAAGTAGATATATTCTCCGCATGAATCCCAGCAACCACTTCATTGGCCTCATCAGAAACCAAGGCAATCCCATCAAAAAATTTACGGAATTCATCATTATCCTCAAAGGTCATCGTATCCGCTTTGGCCTTATCTAAAAATCGTTGGCCAAATTCATCATTAAGTCGGGCTGTAAAAACAGTGTCGACCCAGGCAGAATCCAAAGAAGAAATATCAAGATTGAATTCTCCGATTGGATCTGTTGAATATGGCGTTGAATTTTTTGTGAGATAAATAGAATCGAGGGTTAATTCTTCTTCCAATTCATGTACATATATCTTTTTATTGCCTATGAATTTTCCCTTCTCGCCATACACGAAATCTACTTTTACACTCAATATCATGCTGTCAAGCACAAAACTTTCCCTGGGCTGGAATTTTGGTGCACTAAGATAAACACTTGTAAATCCTTTTGATTGAAAGGAACCGAAATCCTGATTTGAATAATTCCCTGTTATCAATCTTCCATTTCCGGTACTTTGGTCAAGAACACCAATTCTGAGAGAATTATCAGAAAAGATATCTTCATATTCAATAATGGTGGATGCGATCGGGATTTCATCGTATTTGGCAATAAATGTGCCGTTTTCAGGATTAAGATCTAAGCCAATCTCGCCGGGTTCTTCACACGCAAAAATAAAAAAGGCCAATCCTAGGATCGGCCAAAATCTCCTATCCCACAAGGTCATTATATAAATTATAATATGACTCTTCGTAATTTTCGTCTTTTTCAATAGTGTTGATCGTTACTTCTTCTTTCTTTTCAATTGATGCAAATATCGCGTTTAAACCGTTCTCAAACTCATTCTCCGATTTGATGGTCACGTCTGCATATTCTACTCCTAGCTTAATAAATCCTTCATAATCTTTTGACCCCAATGATCCAAGCATATCATCTTCAATATCCATCATTTTTACTTTTTGAAGCAAATCAACTCCAAATTTATGATCAAAAGGTGTATCATAAACGGTAAAAACACTTTTTGCATTTTGAAAAATTGGATCGTTTTTATAGGTGGTTTTCAGATACATCGGAATTAAGCTTGTCATCCAATCATTACAATGCACAATATCAGGAGCCCATCCTAATTTTCTGACTGTTTCCAATACTCCTTTACAGAAAAATATGGCTCTCTCGTCATTGTCCTCATAAAAATTATTTTCTTTATCATGGAAAACGCTCTTTCGATGAAAATAGTCTTCATTGTCAATAAAATATACCTGCAATTTTGCGTTTGGAATGGACGCTACCTTGATGATTAAAGGTTTTTCTTCATCTCCTACTGAAATATTAATCCCGGAAAGTCTTACTACTTCATGGAGTCTGTTTCTTCTTTCATTAATTAATCCAAATCTGGGGACTAAAATTCTGATTTCCATTCCTCTTTCCTGCATGGCCTGAGGTAACTTTCTTACTAATTCGGCGACTTCTGAGGTTTGTAGAAAAGGATTGATTTCACTTGCAACATAAAGAATACGATACTTTGACATAATTTTGCTAGCTTATATATTTATTCAAATTTCCGTGCAAAATTACAGATTTATTCTCAATTTTCATAGATATTAAAAAAGAAACAGTAGATTTGCACCCTTTTTGAAAAAAAGCCAGAATTATGGAGATCATTTCGGATATCCTGCCGCTTCGTAAGTACATAAGAAAAGTGAAGTGTCAGGGAAAATCAATAGGGTTTGTGCCTACAATGGGGGCCTTACATGATGGTCACATAGCACTCATCAGCACATCGACCAAAGAAAATGACATCACGATTTGCAGCATTTTTGTAAATCCAACCCAATTCAATAATCCCAGGGATCTGGAAAATTATCCTCGAGATACTGATAATGACATTAAAAAATTAATTGCGGCTAAATGCGACGTGCTGTTCATTCCTTCTGCGGAACTTATGTACGAAAAGGAACCGGTACTTAATTTTCAATTTGACTATCTGGAGGAAATAATGGAAGGGAAGCATCGCCCTGGTCATTTTAAAGGTGTCGGACTAATTATCGCAAAATTATTTAACCTTACAGAACCCACCAAAGCTTATTTTGGAACAAAAGACCTTCAACAACTTACGATAATCAGGAAACTCACAAATGAATTATGTTTTGACGTTGACATTGTTCCAGTAAAAACAGTCAGAGAGCCGGATGGGCTGGCAATGTCATCACGAAACCGGCTACTTTCCGAAGAAGAAAGAAAGACTTCAATAAATTTACATCATGCCCTTGTTGCCGCAAAGAAAAAATTACTTGAAGGAGAGCGTGTTGAGTCAGTACAAAATTACGTATACAACTATTTTAAATCAAAGGGCAATATTGATCTTGAATACTTCGAAATCGTAAGCACAGATGATCTGCGGAAAATCAGTGAGATCGACAAAAAAAATGAAGTGTCATTATGCATTGCAGGGCAGCTTGGAAAAGTAAGATTAATCGATAATATTTCGTTAAATTAATATAACTTTGCGCTCGGAATATAATAAGAGATGTTTATAGAAGTAGTAAAATCAAAAATCCACAGAGTAAAAATCACTCAGTCCGAGCTTCATTATGTTGGGAGTATAACCATAGATGAGGACATCATGGAGGCATCGAATATTATCGAAAATGAAAAGGTGCAGATTGTAAATATTAACAATGGTGAACGGCTTGAAACCTATGTAATTAAGGGCGAACGGGGCAGTGGTCAGGTTTGCCTGAATGGGCCTGCCGCCAGAAAGGCACAAGTCGGAGACATCATCATTATTATATCTTATGCCTCAATGGATTTTGAAGAAGCAAAAGACCACCAACCAACCATTATTTTTCCTGACAAAAACAACAAAGTAATTGGCTAGCAAATCCCGCAAAGTCGCCTTCGACATTCTTAAGTATTCTATTACGCTTGGAATCGCGGCACTATTATTATGGTATGTTTACAAAGACCTCTCTTTTGAGGATTTGAAAAAGCATTTTGTAAACATTAATTACAACTGGATTGCGCTATCCATTTTTATCGCGCTTACCAGCCATTATTTACGTGCTTACAGATGGAATATCCTGCTGGAGCCATTGGGGTATGATTTGCAAACAAAAAGAACCTTTATCGCGGTAATGGTGGGTTATTTTGCAAACAACCTCGTGCCAAGACTCGGGGAAGTGACCCGATGTGGAGTCCTGAAAAAAACCGATAACGTATCCATGACTTCTGCTTTTGGTAGTGTGGTTGCCGAAAGAGCATTGGATCTTATCATCCTGATTATTCTTGCCGTGATCACCTTCCTGATTGAATTTGACAAGCTCAATCAGTTTGCTAGTGATAAGATTCAAGGAAAATTTCCACAATTAGAATCAATTTATGAATTCGTTTTCCTTGTAATAGGATTCATATTTGCCCTTGTTTTTCTGGCTTTTATACTTTTCAAATTGTACCGGGAAAGGTTGCACAGAAATGCTACTTATTTAAAATTTCGTCAGTTCATTAAAGAATTGTTAAATGGCTTCCTTTCAATACGAAAAATAAAAAATCAAATAGGCTTTTGGCTATCGACAGCCGGCATTTGGTTATTGTATTATATGATGCTGATTGTGGTATTTTATGCCTTTCCCCCAACCTACAATCTGACGCTTATTGCCGGCCTTACCTTATTGATCATGAGTGGGTTCGGTATGTCTGCCCCGGTTCAGGGTGGTATTGGCGTCTTTCACATCCTGATTAGTAGCGTATTAGTGCTTTATGGAATTTCTGCAGAAGACGGAAAAGTATTTGCCCTGATTGCGCATACCACGCAATTCATGACGATTATGCTTTTTGGTGGAGTTAGTTTTGTGATAAGTGTTTTTATGAAACCTAAATCAAGTTATGTCCTCGGCAAATAAGATATTATCATTTACTGAAGCAATATCAAAAGTTGCCGAATGGAAATCGAATGGAGAAAAAACAGTTTTTTCAAACGGTTGCTTTGATATAATACATGCTGGTCATGTCGATTATTTGGAAAAGGCGAAACAAAAAGGAGACTTTCTGATCGTCGGATTAAACACAGATCATTCTGTAGCCAGAATAAAAGGCGAAGGCAGGCCTATTGTTGATGAAGTTTCCCGATCCCGGGTATTGGCTGCACTGGAATTTGTTGATGCTGTAGTACTTTTCGATGAAGACACACCATTTGATTTAATAAAAGCCCTTATGCCGGATATACTTGTTAAAGGAAAAGATTATGAAATAAGCAACATTGTCGGGGCTGAAATCGTATTGAAAAATGGTGGGAAAGTAGAAACCATAGAACTGACAGAAGGCCTATCTACTACCATCGTAGTAAATAAAATCAAGAATTTAAAATAGTGAAATATGATACTGGTAATTGCTGTCTTTTTTATGATCTTAAGCTTTGCGGTAAGTTCAACATTAAAAAGAAAATTCAAAAAGTACGCTAAGATCCCTTTAGGTTCTAATCTGAGTGGCAAAGAAATTGCGGAAAGAATGTTAGCTGATCATCGAATTTATGACGCACGAGTAAGCTGTCATAAAGGCTCATTGACTGATCATTATAATCCTGCAACAAAGACGGTAAACCTAAGTGAGGAGGTGTATTTTGGCAAAAACGCCGCTTCTGCGGCAGTAGCTGCACACGAATGTGGCCATGCAGTACAGCATGCCACCGCCTATCAGTTTTTAGAAATGAGATCGGCGTTGGTCCCCCTTCAGAATGCCAGTGGTAAAATTTTAAACTTTATTGTGCTGGCCAGTATTTTTGGTGGTTTTTTCTTCTTTTCTGTTTTTCCTATGGATTTCGTGCTACTCCTTATTATAGGAGTATATTCAGTATTAACTTTATTCTCGATCATCACCCTGCCGGTAGAATTTGACGCTAGCAAGCGCGCTCTTCAATGGATTGATTCCAGGGGCATCACCAACTCCCAAGAACATGGTATGGCAAAAGATGCTTTGAAGTGGGCTTCACTCACTTATGTAGTCGCTGCGCTTGGTTCTTTGGTGACCTTATTATATTACGTATCCATTTTTCTTGGAGGAAGAGACTAAATCAATTGGGAATTGAAGCCACCTAGGTGGGATGACACTTTGTCAATTACTATCAAATTTTAAAGTCAGCGTGTTTATTATTTACTGTAATGTTACGGATAATTCCTGCTTGGCTGGTCGTTCATTTCTTTTCCTTGATGAAAAGAAACGAACCAAAGAAAAATCAATGCAAAACAATGCTGCCTACCCACAATTCCAACACACCCTCGCTGTTTTGCCGGGCTTGCGCGCCTGAGATAGAGATTTTAATCCGATCAAAATAAGCGCAATAAGAATGAGCCGGAAGGCTTGAATGGCTTTAAGTCACTTTCACACAGATCTGGGGGTGATACAAACCGAGTTTCGAGAAAGGTGACTTGGGATCACATACGCTACATAGACGAATTTCAAACTAACAACATGTTGGTTAGTTTACTTTCTTAAGTACCTAATCCTTATACTACAACTGAAGAATAATAAAAAGATTTCGACCGGACAGGGCACAGTTTCACCAGGTATAAGCTCCAATTCTCAGAATTCTTAGATATGTACAAATGATCAAAAAGGAAAACCCTTGAACGAAATAATACTCATTTTGAAATAATCCATGATAATCAATTTATACGCTTATTGGGTTTTCATGCAATAATATTGTACTTTTATTATATTTCATTTGATAATAAGCTGAATTTTATCGATTTTTGAATTAATATTAAAGGCTACTTGCCCTTCGTGAATTTAAATTATTTGCACAATTCGTAGATGGAAGATTATAATAAAATTATCGAGTCCCTGAACGTACATTTCAAAAAAGCTAATAATATTCGTATTGCTCAGCCCATTACAATTGAAAATTATTATGATGTTGAAAATACAATAATACGACTAAACAAGGGCGAAATTAGGTTTGGAAAGAGTAAAGAGCTTGTCCGTAAAGGCGACCTACTATTTATTCCCGGGGGCAAAAATGTTTCAGTAGCATTTGGTAGTGGAAAGGCAATTAGCCTATCAAATGATGATTTTATTTCCCGTAAGGAAAATTATTTTAAGAGTATTGATTTAAATGATATCGAAGCGGCAGGAATTGAAAGTTTCACGTATCTTAATTTTGATGCCAAAGTATTTGACTCGGTTAATTTTTTTGCTTCCCTTGATATTCCTCCTTTTGTAATTACCAACAACCCAAAAATTACTGAGGCTACTGTCACGATCATAGAGGAAACCACCTCTACCTCAGTGGGGCATGAACGTATTATAAAACTTATTACCGACTATCTTGTAATAGAAATCATACGATATATCATTATAAATAGATTGTTTGTCGAGCAATTGGCTACAAATAGCACCTACTTCAAAGATCCTCGTCTCATCGATATATTTTCATATATTAAAGAGCATGTAAATGGGGATTTGTCCAATAAAAAACTTGCCTCGGTAGCTAATGTTTCCGAGGACTATGTTGGCCAATACTTCAAGATGCTAACCGGTATCAATCCGCAAGATTACATAGAATATCAACGAATGGAAAAAGCCGTTGACCTGTTAAGGACCTCTAAAAAGAGCATTAGGGATATCGGTGCTGAGGTAGGCTTTAAAGATACCGCCTATTTTTGCAGAAGATTTAAAATGATGTTTGGTATACCGGCAGGAAAAATGAGAAGAAGAGAATCGTTAATGAACGTTTAACCAACTATTTGGTCACGAATTTTAGCTGCTTGCTCTACAAAACCAACTTTTTCTTCTATTGCTGTCCCCACAACAATCATATCTGCACCAGCCTGATAAGCCGCAGTTACTTTGGCTATAGTGTTGATCCCTCCGCCGACAATCAATGGGATATCAATTGATTTCTTCACCTGTACGATCATCTCTTGGGGCACTTCTTTTTTAGGGCCGCTTCCGGCATCAAGATAAATCAATTTCATTCCTATCATCTCGCCTGCCAGGGCAGTACACACGGCAATATCCGTCTTTTGATAAGGAATTGGTGAGGTTTGGCTAATATGAGCAACAGTGGTGGTGGCATCGTCACCGATTAAGATATACCCAGTCGAAAGCACTTCGAGGTTTGATTTTTTTAATATTGGGGCGGCCGCAACATGCTGCCCGATCAATAAATCCGGATTTCTTCCTGATATTAATGAAAGAAAAAGTATCGCATCGGCAGATTTATCTATATGCAAATTACTACCTGGAAATAAAATCGCAGGAATATTTGAGTTGCTTTTTATATATCTTACGATTTCATGTAATATATCATTAACGATAAGGCTACCACCAATAAAAATATAATCAACATCGGATTTTTTGCAGACATCCAGGAGTATGCCTAAGGATTTTTCATTTTGAACTTTATCAGGATCTATAAGAATAGCAAGCGACTTTTTATTGATCGCTTTTTTTTTAATCAGTGATTTCAGAATCATCTTCTCCTGCATTTTCCGTTTTTATTGTATGAGGATTCAACATGTCTTTTGCTATGCTCAATAAAAATTTGGTTGACTGAAAAGACAACTCGCTAAATAATTGCCCTATAAAACGTTGATAAATGCGCTGCGACCCTTGCTTTCTGCCAGATTTATTCTTTTCACCGCCTTTCGATGATAATCCCTTTAATACCAAGGCAGATAACACCAATCCTCCGCTGACTCCCAACGCAATTTTGCCAAGGTCGCCGGCCTTCCTTTTGGATATCTCAAACTCATTTTCGAGCTCACCCTTTTCTATTCGGGATTGTCTCTCCAAGGACTCTATTCTTTGCTTTATTTTAGTCTTGTTGGTCAATGTCCTGTTCATCGTTGGTAGGTGTTAATGTATCACTAAAAAAAGCCTGAAAGAGATGATTGGTAATGATTTTATTTTTAAAAACTATGAGGAGAATGCAAATAAACAAATAAATCAGGCCTATCAATACAAATCCAATGAAACTGCTATCAAAAACACTATTCAAAAAAGATCCTAATGCAAGGCTGAAAAAAAACAGCATTAACAAGCCAAAGGAAATTATGAGTACAATGGTAGCGAAACTTGAAATTATTCCCACCAATTGCTCCTTAACTTTCAGTTCGTATATCTCAAATTTCAATTCAACGTATCTGGAAAGATGGGTAAACATCTTTTCAAAATTCAGAATATCGAATACTTTAGTTTTTTTCAAGAGAATAATGATTGTTTATGTATCTGCAATTACTATAAAGTTATGAAATATATTTGGTAATTATCATTATTATCCCCTATGCCTATTGAAAATTCTATGCACCATTATAAAACAACTTTCAACATCCTAAAAGCAATGTTTATAATAGAGTAAACTCAATATATAAGGATTCATCACTCAAAATAAATATCTTGCTAAAGAATGTATTGACTTAAATCTTTGTCTTTCAACAACTCTGTCAATTTTTCCTCTACCATTTCAGCAGTGATTATAATTTTAGCATTCTCCCCTATCACATCCGGCACATCAAACAGAAAATCATTTAATATCTGGCTCATCACCGTATGCAGCCTCCTAGCTCCAATATTTTCTACTTCTTCATTAATTTGGAAAGCCTTTTCGGCCAACAAATCAAGCGCATCGCTATTAAAAGAAATCTCTACGTTCTCGGAATTAAATAAGGCAATATATTGCTTGGTGAGCGCGTTTTTTGGCTCTTTTAAAATTCGGATGAAGTCTTCTGTTGTCAAATTGTTTAACTCAACCCGGATAGGAAATCGGCCTTGAAGTTCCGGAATAAGGTCTGAAGGTTTAGATACATGAAATGCCCCTGCTGCGATAAATAATATATGATCGGTTTTTATAATTCCATATTTCGTACTTACCGTACTTCCTTCGACGATTGGCAATAAATCCCTTTGTACACCTTCCCTGCTCACGTCTGGCCCAGAGCCTTTTCGGGCATTACCTGCAATTTTATCTATTTCATCAATAAAAATAATTCCCGAATTCTCAGCTCTTTCGATCGCTTCATCTTTTACCTCATCCATGTCAATGAGCTTCGAAGTTTCCTCTTCCAAAAGCAACCTCCTTGCCTCTTCAATGGTTACCTTTCTTGTTTTAGTTTTTTTAGGGAGCATATTGCCCAACATTTCCTGAAGATTGATCATGGAAGATTCATCCATCATTCCTCCTCCGATCATGCCTACCCCGCTGTTGCCCGGCTGTTTGACACTAATATCAATTTTTCTTTTATCCAGCTCCCCATTCCTGATTTTTTCCCGAAACCTTTCACGAGTCTTTTCGTTCAGCTCTGCATCTGTTTTAGGCACTTCGGCATTATCTGAAGCTTCCGTGGTTTTCGGCATGGAGGTAGGGCTTATAGGAGGAATTAAAGCATCCAAAATAATTTTCTCTACATTTTCCTGAGCTTTTTCCTTGACTATCTCCTTTTTTATGGTCTTCACAAGGTTTACACTTTGCTCAACAAGATCCCTGACCATGCTTTCTACATCTCTGCCTACATAGCCAACTTCAGTAAATTTTGACGCTTCTACTTTAGTAAATGGCGCTTTGGTAATCTTGGCAATCCTTCGAGCGATTTCGGTTTTCCCTACTCCTGTTGCTCCAATCAATAAAATATTATTTGGAATAATATCTCCTTTAATCTCGGTTTTTACATTCATTCGCCGCCATCGGTTTCTCATGGCAATAGCAACATTTTTTTTTGCCTTATCCTGGCCAATTATATATTTATCCAATTCCTCAACAATTTGCCTAGGAGTTAAATTACGTTCTTCGAATCCTTTCATTATATTTCCTTAATAGTCTATCCTTAATAATTCATGTAAATTCTCCATTTGGCGATAAGACCCGCCTTCCGGCGAGGCATGGCATTGACAGTCAGAGCATTCGTCCGAATTGCAGGAAAAATTAAATTTTCAGAAGCAATTTCTATTTCAATGTCAATGCCGTGATTCCTAACCCATTACAAGTATCAACAATTATTCCCTGCATTATGTAGGCTATATCAATTCACCTTATTTTATAAAATGGGTTCATGAAGGCATAAAATTTACAAATCCATTTTTTAAGATTCCAGCTTATGAGGTTCTTTGATATCTAAAGTCATTGGATTATCTACTTTTTCTTCCAACAAGGCCAAATCAATCACCTGATTTACATTATTTACGTAGTGAATTTTTAGTGTCGAAAGGTAATTTTCATCAATTTCATCAATGTCCTTCTTGTTCTTTGCACACATCACAATTTCCTTGATCCCAGCTCTTCTTGCTGCAAGGATCTTCTCCTTAATGCCTCCTACCGGCAGCACTTTTCCACGAAGAGTAATTTCACCTGTCATAGCAAGTTTTGCTTTTACTTTCCGCTGTGTGAAAACGGATGCCAAAGAAGTAAGCATCGTTACGCCTGCCGAAGGACCGTCTTTGGGCACAGCGCCAGCGGGAACATGAATATGCAAATCATAATGTTCAAAAACACGATAATCTATTTTAAACTGCTCCGCATTTGATTTTAAATAAGATAAAGCTGCCATGGCTGATTCTTTCATCACATCTCCCAGCTGACCGGAGAGCGTAAGTTTCCCTTTGCCCCTGCTCAAGCTGGATTCGATAAATAAAATCTCACCCCCTACCTGAGTCCAGGCCAGTCCTGTAACTACACCAGAGCTATGATTGTCTTCATACAACTCCTTATCAAAGTGCTCTGCTCCCAAAATGTCCCTTACTTTGGCAGGAGTAATCCTTTTTTGGTATTCATCTTCCATGGCTACTGATTTGGCGACATACCTTATCACTTTGCCAATCAGTCGTTCAAGGCTTCTAACCCCTGATTCCCGGGTATAGTTTTCAATTATTTTTACAATTGACTCATTGGTAATGGTCACATCTTTAGCCTTCACTCCATGTTCCTCACGTTGTTTGGGGACTAAATGCTTTTTAGCGATTTGCGCTTTCTCCTCTAAAGTGTACCCTGTCAATTCTATGATCTCCATTCTATCTCTCAGCGCCGGCTGAATCGTATCCAGGGTATTTGCGGTAGCAATAAAAAGCACATTAGAAAGGTCATAATCCATTTCCAGATAGTTGTCGCTAAAGGCATTATTTTGCTCTGGATCCAACACTTCCAGTAGAGCTGAAGATGGATCCCCGCGAAAATCAGAGCTCACTTTATCGATTTCATCCAATACAAATACCGGATTGGCTGTCTTACTTTTTTTGATATGCTGGATAATTTTTCCAGGCATGGCTCCGACATAGGTTTTTCTATGTCCTCGAATTTCTGCTTCATCATGAACGCCTCCCAATGACATGCGTACATACTTGCGATTTAAGGCCCTTGCTACCGATTTTCCAAGGCTTGTTTTACCAACACCCGGAGGGCCATACAGGCAAAGGATTGGCCCCTTAAGATCATTTTTCAACTTTCTTACAGCCAAAAATTCAATGATTCTTTCTTTTATTTTCACGAGACCATAATGATCCCTATCCAGAATTTTTTGTGCCCGTTTTAAATCAAAGTTATCTTTTGTGAAATCATTCCAGGGAAGGTCTACCAAAAACTCAACATAATTCATGGACACCGGATACTCGGCTGCCGCAGGATTCATTCGCATAATTTTATCACACTCTTTTTCAAAGTGTTCGCGAATTTCAGTGCTCCATTTTTTCTTTTTAGATTTTTCCCTGAGGAGTTTCAACTCATGGTCCGGCCCCTCATTTCCCAACTCATCCTGAAGGATTTTAATCTGATGCCTCAGGAAATAATCTCTTTGCTGCTGGTCAATATCGGAATGCACACGATTCTGGATTTCCTGTTTCAACTCCAGCATTTGAATATCCTTCATCATATATTCAAGCAACAATGTCGCCCGCTTCGATCCGTTTTTTATCTCCAGGATCTTTTGTTTATCCTCTACCTCTACGCTTAGATTGGACGATAAAAAATGTGTCAGAAAAGTCGGGCTGTCAATATTGTCAATGGCTATTTGCGCTTCCTGAGGTATTTCAGGGTTCAATTTTAATATCTTATGTGCGGCATCTCTTATCGACTGTAGGATTGCATTCGTTTCCTTTTTGTTTTTTGAAGGAAATTTATCTTCGAGATACTTAACATTAGCTGTCAAAAATGGGTCTTCCTTCACTTTTTCGATTATTTCAAATCGCTGCTTTCCTTGTATAATTATCGTAGTATTACCATCAGGGAGCACGAGCATTTTCACGATCCTGGCAACCGTACCTATATTGTAAAGGTCCTCAAATTTTGGCTCTTCCTTTTTATTGCTCTTTTGGGCTACAACACCAATGATCCGATCTCCTCTATACGAACTTTTTACCAGTTTGATTGACTTTTGTCGTCCCACTGTAATGGGTATTACTACACCAGGATATAGTACCGTATTCCTTATCGGTAAAATTGGTAATTTATCTGGTAATTGGGAACTACCGGATTCTTCCTCTTCGTCCGGGGCAATCAATTGAATCAATTCTCCCGAATCGTCCTCGCCAAAACTGGAAAATGCGAGTGAAGTGGCTAAATCTTTCATTTTTCTACTCATATATGTACCTCCCTGCCATATTGGCACGTTTATATCTTCAAATTTAAAAACATATTAGGTATTCAATCCTTATGCCAAAAAACAATGACCCGCCTTGAATTTGGTTAAAAAATAAAATTATGACATATTTAGCTCACTTAATCGCAAACCATCAATAATGTTTACCTTTTCATGATTCAAAGCAAAAGGATTTTTATATGTACCATCTGCCTGATCTTTATGATCATTGCACATGGCATTTGCCAAAAAAAGAGCAAAAAGCGCAGGATATGGGGAAAAGCTAAAAAAGAACAATTTGAAGCTCCCACCATAAAGGAAATTTTTCAATTTAAAAACGTAAATAAAATCCTCTATTATTACCATGAAAATGAGCTTAAGTCAATAGCCCTGAAAGAAGCGGCAAAAGATTGGGACGGCCTGTATCCTGAATTAGGTAAATATATTTCCCAATTTGGTATTCAAAATTTTTATAAAGACACCCATTTATTGTGGAGGTTTGCCAAACTGACTGAGTTGTATGGTGATATGGAAGACGCAAAAGAATTATATCGCCTAGTTTTGAAACATAATAGAGGGGATATAAAACTTGAAGAGCTGGAAATATATTACGACTCAATAAGCAAAACAGAATTGAAAAAATATGTTCCTATTGATTATTACTATGAACTGGTTGATTACCGAAGATATGTCGATACCATAAGGCCACCAAGGGGTTGGCAAATAAATATGGGTCACTTTATTAACTCCGAGTATTCCGACTATGGGCCGGCGTTGGCCATTGATGACAAAACACTTGTTTTTACATCTAAAAAAAATAAGATCCCTAGTGGGCTGGATACCAAGCAGAATGAAGATATTTATTTTAGCACAAACGAGTACGGCCAGTGGGATTTTGCAAAACCCATCAGGGAACTCAATACCATTTACAACGAGGGTTCTGTTTGCCTGAGCAAAAATGGAAAAACGCTTTATTTTGCCCGTTGTGATGCTCCCGGTTCATACGGTAATTGCGATATTTATACCTCCACCTTGCAGCCTGACAGCACCTGGGGTCGTGCCCAAAACCTGGGAGTAAATGTGAATAGTCGCTCTTGGGATTCTCATCCTGCATTGAGTCACAATGATGACACGCTATATTTTGCTTCTGACAGGATAGGTGGGTTTGGGATGTCCGACATTTATTATACCTATAAAGATAAAAAAGGAAATTGGGCCAAATCACAAAATATAGGCCCTATTATCAACAGCCGGAATAGTGAAGTAAGCCCTTTTATTCATCCTGCATATCACCTTTTATATTTCAGCTCTAATGGCTACGTGCTGAATTTTGGTGAATTTGATATTTACAAATCTTCAATTGTTGCAGAAGCATGGCAGGAAGCTGATAACATTGGCCCGCTGGTAAATGGTAAAGGCAGCGAGTTTTATTTCACTATTGATTCGAAAAGCAATGATCTCTTTTATGCCAGATCCATTGAGAATGATTTAGATAATTTGGACTTATATTCTTTTCCATTGCCCATGGAAGGACACCCGCTTGCCACCACCAAACTATCAGGATCACTTCTT
>JAUUZS010000107.1 GCA_030589835.1 Cyclobacteriaceae bacterium | reverse complement strand
GGAATAATAAAGGTTACAATAAATATGATGGATAATATCTGAAATAAAGATTCTTGGCGCAGTGGCTGCATTGTTGATGAAACACAGAGTATGATAAATAAGAATAAATAAGAGGGCATTAATAATGGATGGAATACCAACGATATAAAGTATGCTAGTCTATCTTTCACTACAATTCTTTTCTTAGTCTTGCCACAGGTATGTTGAGTTGTTCTCTGTATTTGGCAACTGTTCTTCGGGCGATATTATATCCTTTTTCCTTGAGGGCTTTTTCTAATTTATCATCGGAAAGTGGTTTTTTCTTATCTTCTTTATCAATCAAACTCTTAAGATATAGTTTTACTTCCCTGCTACTGACATCGTCACCGGATTCCATAGCTATTCCTTCAGAAAAGAAATATTTTAAAGGGTAAATGCCAAATTCGGTTTGGATTGATTTGCTGTTTGCAACCCTGGAAATTGTAGAAATATCCATTTGTATTTCATTGGCAATATCCTTGAGAATCATAGGACGCAGTTTGCTTTCATCGCCACTCAAAAAGAAATTGTATTGAAACTTGATGATGGAGTGCATGGTATTAAGCAAGGTCTGCTGTCGTTGCTTGATGGCGTCGATAAACCATTTTGCCGAATCCAGTTTTTGCTTGACAAATGTTGCTGTTTCACGAAGCTTTTTATCTTTTTTCTTTGCTTTTTCATAGGTATCCATCATTTCAGAATAGGATCGCGATATTTTTAATTCCGGGGCATTTCTGGAATTGAGCGTAAGATCTAATTTCCCATTATTATTTGTCAAGAGATAATCGGGAATTAAAAATTGTGTTTTGACCATCTCACCTGATGACCTGCCTGGTTTTGGGTTTAGTTTGGTGATCACGCCAATGGCTTCCTTGAGATCCTCTTCACTTTCTATATTGAGTTTTTTAATGATCTTTTCGTAATGTTTTTTTGTGAAGTCAATGAAACAGTCTTCAATTATTGCTATAGCCAGTTCTGCCTCAGCAAAATGTTCTTCCTTTCTTTCAAGTTGCAGCAACAAACATTCCTGAAGGTTTCTGGCGGCAATTCCAGGAGGGTCGAATGATTGGATTTTCCTTAGTATTTCCTCTAATTCATCTGTATCGGTTTCGATGTTCATGCTAAACGCCAAATCGTTGATGATGGCTTCCAGTTCTCTGCGTATATATCCGTCATTTTCGATGCTGCCAAGGAGCTGCTCTCCAATTTTCTCTTGCCTTTCATCCAATCCAAGGAAACTGAGTTGGGAAGAAAGCTGATCATTGAGGGAGGCAGAAGTGGCAACAGGCATTTCTCTGTCTTCTTCATCAGGGCTATTGCCGTCACCTTGCATCTTGTATCCGCTATAATCATCATGCAGATAGTCCTCAAAATTTATATCCTCATCGGCGGCCTCAGTCTTTTCTTCAAATTCTTCAGTTTGCTCAACCTGTTCTTCAGGTTCCTCAACACCTTCTTCCAGAGCAGGATTCGATTCCAATTCCGCTTCAATCCTTGTTTCAAGTTCCATAGTTGGTACCTGAAGCAATTTTATAAATTGTATCTGTTGCGGAGATAATCTCTGATTTAACGATTGAATTAATCCTAACTTTTGCATAAAGGGTTAATCATATTCTTTTTTCCCAAATTTAGTATAATTACTTGATTCTTTAAATAAAGATTAGAGAGTAAAAAAAAATGGGCTTAATAAATCCGTTATTAACGGTTTCAGTACACTGTCGATATAAAGGGGACCACCAATTATTACTCCAGGCAACCGCAGCAGGAGGGAGTTAGGCCAAAATGAATAGGGCGGCAGGCTAAGTTATATCATCATTGTTCTTTAGGTTCAATTCTTTTATTAAATTTGCGCTTCTTTTTAGAAATCAAAAAAAATAGTGATATGGCAAGGCGAACAAAAATAAAGGATTTGTTACTGAATTCCGAGGTAGGGGCAGAAGCAAATGTAAAAGGTTGGGTGAGAACAAAAAGAGGGAACAAGAATGTTGCTTTCATTGCCATAAATGATGGATCCACTATACATAGTATTCAGGCAGTTGCAGATCTGCAAAAGATCGATGAGCAGCTTTTGAGGCTCGTAACTACTGGAGCTTGTATTTCAGTGTTTGGAGAGATCGTTGAATCGCAGGGAAAAGGGCAATCTGTTGAATTACTGGTTTCTGAGTTAGAAATTCTCGGTGAAGCAAATCCGGAAGAATATCCATTACAGCCCAAAAAGCATTCTTTAGAGTTTCTGCGAGAGATCGCTCATTTAAGGCCAAGGACAAATACATTTGCTGCAATACTGAGAGTGCGGCATGCGATGATTTTTGCCGTTCATCAGTTTTTTAATGACAAAGGATTTTTGAACCTTCATACGCCTATCATCACCGGTTCTGATGCTGAAGGGGCAGGCGAAATGTTCAGGGTGACAACCCTTGACCCGGTAAACCCTCCAAAAACAGAGGAAGGAAAGGTTGATTATTCCAAGGATTTTTTCGGCCATGAAACAAACCTGACAGTATCTGGTCAACTGGAAGGAGAATTAGGCGCACTTGCACTTTCCGAGATTTATACCTTTGGCCCTACTTTCAGGGCTGAAAATTCCAATACCTCCCGTCATCTGGCAGAATTTTGGATGATAGAGCCGGAAATGGCTTTCTATGATTTGGATGATAACATGAATCTGGCCGAAGAGTTTTTAAAATATTTGGTCAAGTATGCAATGGATAACTGCAAGGAGGATCTGGATTTTCTGAACAATAGAATCCTGGATGAAGAAAAGAACTTGAAAAAAGAAGAACGCAGTGAGCTTACCTTGTTTGAAAGATTACAATTCGTAGTGGATAACGATTTCGAAAGGGTATCCTATACTGAGGCTGTTGCTATCCTGAAAAATTCTAAACCAAACAAAAAGAAACGATTTAAATACCTTATTGATGAGTGGGGAATAGATCTGCAATCGGAACACGAGCGGTTCCTGGTAGAAAAGCATTTTAAAAAACCCGTAATACTTTATAATTATCCCAGAAACATCAAAGCATTTTATATGCGTCAGAATGATGATGGAAAAACGGTAAGGGCCATGGATATTTTGTTTCCTGGAATAGGAGAAATCGTTGGAGGGTCTCAACGAGAAGAGCGATATGATGTATTGAAAAACAGGATTGCTGAAATGGATATCCCTGAAGAAAGCATGTGGTGGTATTTGGAAACCAGAAAATTTGGCACCGCACCTCATAGTGGATTTGGATTGGGTTTTGAAAGGATGATGGCCTTTGTCACAGGAATGAAAAATATCAGGGATGTTATCCCATTTCCAAGAACACCGGGAAGCGCTGAGTTTTAGCCCGAATAATTTGGGCATTAATTATCGAAACTATTATCACAAAAAAAAGCTCTCCCACCGGAGAGCTTTTTTTTATACCTTAAATTTGTTTATAAATAATTTGGATTGACCAATTATTGCTTACGAAATTTGAATGCCTTGTTGAATCGTGTAACAGGATCTTTGATGATTAGCAGATAATAACCGGAATGAAATTCTTTAACATGGATTTTGTAATTATCAGCATTTATGAGTTCAAGCTCAAATTTTTGTTTGTTGCCAATAATATTATATACTTCAAAATGAACATCCTTTAGCGTAGAATTTGTTAGGGTAATGTTGAGGTAATCGACAGTAGGATTAGGATATAATTCAATTTCTGTCATGATGTGAAGGCTTTCCGTCTTTAGCTTTGGCAATTCACTTTTATCTTCACCTATAGGAGTGTTCTGACCATGAGATAGTTGAATAAAAAACAGAACACATAATAACGTTGTTAGGTAATATTTCATTCTTTCATATACGGTAACTAAAACTTATACTAAGCAAAAAGCAAGCCACTTTTTAAATAAAATTTCCTTCGACATTTTATTAAACGTGAAGGTACACGCTTTGGTTTAATAAAGATCCCATGACGGAAAAAATGCAATTATTAGTAAGTATACTATTTGTAATGATACATGACGTTTTGTATTGATAAAACATGCATAAACTTTTTTCTAAGCTACAAAATTGAGTGGGTGAAATCCGAATGGTACAACTTAAACAAGTTTTTCCATATCCCTAACTAAAATTCTACGGCGATCGAAGTTGATGATGTTTTTTTCTTTCAGTTCATTTAAGATTGTAGTAACTGTCTGCCTGCTGGTTCCGGTCAGGGATGCAATGTCTTTATGCGTCAGGTAGTTTTTCATCATCGTTTCAAAGCCAACTTTCCTGCCTTTTTCGGTTGCCCAATCTTTTAAGAATTCTACAATCCTTGTTCTGGAATCTTTAAAAACCAGGGATTCTATTTTCCTTTCCATTTTTTTTATCCGTAAACCTAGTAGCTTATAAATCTTAATGTTCAGTGCTTTATTATGTGCCATAAGCTCTTTCATGTCATGGATGTCCATCGGGCAAATCGTGGTATCATCGAGAGCCTGGGCAAAATCAGTTCTTTTTTCCTGGCCAATCAACCCTAATTCACCAAAAATCTCCCCGGCAGAAAGAATGGCTTTTGTCACTTCACGGCCATCTTCAGTGTAACTTCCTATTTTTACCCTTCCCTCGGCGACCAGATAAATTTGATCCGATTGCTCATCTTCAAAGTAGATAAAAGCGTTTTTCTTATATTTATTAAAGCTATGCTTTTCGTTCATCGTGGGCACTTTGTGGGGACAAAGTATGTTATAAAGATCGATGTCTTCGAAATACCAAATGTTACTCTGATTATTCATATATCTTTTATTTATTTTTTATTATGATAATAAAAACAAGGTGCTAATTAAAATAACACTCAGTCGTCCCAAATTGTTCGGCACTTGGATAGACGCTTATTAATTTATATTGTTTTGGACTTTAAGTATTATTATGTCTTGCAAATTACAATGCTTGTATAATTCCATGATATATGTAGTCATTAAGCGTACAAATCTATTTTTTAAATAAAAAATGAGTTGATGAAGGAATTTATTAAAAATTCAGTGAGCTTAGTAATGTATTTTTAGGGCAGCTTAAAAGCAGATTATTATCATGCGCTATAATGACCATGATCATATTATGGTCATTTCGAATTACGGAATTTTGTGGCGCCAAATTTAAGGTACATTTCAATCTAATTTAATTATGAAAGCAACACATATTGAGCATTTGGGAATTGCGGTCGCCAATCTCGAAGAATCGATCAAATACTATGAAGATGTATTGGGATTTAAGTGCTATTCCATAGAGGAGGTAATGGATCAAAAAGTAAAAACAGCCTTTTTTAAGGTAGGCCAGACTAAAATCGAATTGCTCGAATCGACCTCACCAGATGGCCCCATAGGGAAATTTATTGAGAAAAAAGGGCCGGGAGTTCATCATATTGCCTTTGCTGTTGAAGGGTTGCAAGACACTTTGATGGAGGTAAAAGAAAAGGGTATCAGGCTGATTGATGAAAAACCAAGAACTGGTGCGGAAGGACTTAATATTGCCTTTTTGCATCCAAAATCAACTCAAGGAGTATTGACGGAATTATGTGAAGAGCCAGGCAAGAAAACCAAACCATCAGCTTAGATATGAAAAATCAGGAAAAAATTAACGAGCTCATTGAGAAAAGAGGCGAAGCCCGTCTCGGTGGCGGAGAGAAAAGAATTGATTCTCAACACAAAAAGGGAAAATTTACAGCCAGAGAGCGCATTGAGATGCTTCTCGATGAAGACAGTTTTGAGGAGTTTGATATGTTTGTGACACATCGAACAAAATCATTTGGTATGGATAAACAGCAGTTTCTGTCTGATGGTGTGGTGACAGGGCACGGTACCATTGATGGTCGTGTTGTGTATGTATTTGCTCAGGATTTTACAGTTTTTGGAGGGTCGCTTTCAGAAACATATGCCAATAAGATATGCAAAGTGATGGATCAGGCAATGAAAGTTGGCGTACCTGTGATCGGATTGAACGATAGTGGAGGAGCAAGAATCCAGGAAGGCGTGCGAAGCCTGGCAGGTTATGCCGAGATTTTTCAGCGAAATATAATGGCCAGCGGGGTTATACCACAAATATCAGCCATTTATGGGCCATGCGCAGGGGGCGCAGTGTATTCTCCGGCACTAACAGATTTTATTGTCATGAGAGACAAAGCCAGTTATATGTTTGTCACCGGGCCGAAGGTGGTGAAAACAGTAACAGGAGAAGAAATCACCGCCGAGGAGCTTGGAGGGGCAAATGTACATTCAACAAAATCCGGGGTTTCGCATTTTCTTGTAAAAGATGAAGAGGAGGGAATGATGCTTATAAGGAAATTGATGAGCTATTTGCCTTCGAACAACCTGGAAGAGCCACCGATTATTGAGAATAAGGACTCTATCGACAGGCTTGAAGATGCCTTGAACGAAATAGTCCCTGAGAACCCAAACAAACCTTATGATGTGACAGATGTAATCCATACCATAGTAGATGAGAATGAATTTTTTGAAATACAGAGAAATTACGCAAAAAATATTGTCATAGGTTTTGCAAGGTTTAATGGCGCTTCAGTAGGAATAGTGGCTAACCAACCAAATTATTTGGCCGGAGTTCTCGATATCAATGCTTCAAGAAAAGCTGCCCGGTTTGTACGCTTTTGCGATTCTTTTAATATTCCTATAGTCACGCTTGTGGATGTTCCTGGATTTTTGCCGGGTAGTAGCCAGGAGCTGGGAGGCATTATCATTCACGGCGCTAAATTGCTTTTTGCCTATGGTGAAGCTACCGTACCAAAAGTTACGATAACCTTACGGAAATCTTATGGCGGAGCACATGATGTAATGAGTTGTAAGCAGTTGAGAGGTGACATCAACTATGCCTGGCCTACTGCCGAAATCGCTGTCATGGGAGCCAAAGGAGCTGTTGAGGTGCTGGAAGGACGGAAGATCAGCGAAATTGAGGATGAAGATGAACGGTCTAAATTCATTCATGAGAAAGAATTAGAATACGAAGCAAAATTTGCAAATCCGTATCAAGCAGCAAAATATGGATTTATCGATGATATCATTGAACCTCGAAACACACGATTTAGAGTAATCAGAGCCTTGCAGACCCTGGCAACAAAGAAAGATTATAATCCTCCTAAAAAGCACTCAAATATCCCATTATAAAAGGAAAGAAATATGAATTTATTAGGAGAAGTAATTTTTGATATGTCCAGGGTGACAGCAGCTGATACCACGCTGGCATTTGTGGGTTATGTAATTGTTTTTGCTGCTCTTTTCTCTCTCTATTTAGTTTTTCAGTTTATGCCTGTATTATTAAAATTAATAACAAAGTGGAGATTGAATAGGATAGGGGTTCAAGAAGAGATCATTGATGATCTTACCATTACCGGGGAGGTGAGCGCAGCTATAAGTGCAGCTTTGCATTTGTATTTCAATGAGATGCATGATGATGAAAAAACGGTACTTACCATTTCTAAAATATCCAAGAGATATTCACCCTGGAGTTCAAAAATATATAACGTAACAAAAGGTCTTAATAGAAGATTTTAAATATGAAAAAATTCAAATTCACGATTCGGGGAAACGAATATGAAGTACATATAAATTCCTTTGAAGATAATATTGCTGAGATAGATGTAAATGGATCTGTCTACCAGGTGGAATTGGCCGAAGAAGTAAAAACAACTAAAACGCCAAAATTAGTGAGGCCAAAGCCTGTTCCCATAAAGGAGACAAAGCCAAAGCCGGCAGCAGGATTGAGTAAAGTAGATGCGCCACTACCCGGAACAATTTTCAAACTCAATGTAAAAGAAGGCGATACGGTGAAAAAAGGCCAAACGCTTTTGATTCTGGAAGCGATGAAAATGGAGAATAGCATATTGGCAGAAAAGGATGGAAGGATAAATAAAATCCATGTGGCTGAAGGTGATTCCGTATTGCAGGGAGATGTTTTAATAGAAATCGAATAATATTCTTATGAAAAGATTATTAACAGTAATAGGAATCATTGCGATTCTTTCCATTCTAGGGTCCTTTTTCATGAAAGGGGAGGCAGGAAATAATGCTGTCCATTCTGCCAATGAAATCACGAAGGTGGAATCCGTAAATCATACCACAGATGTCGTACAAAAGAAAAATGGGGTGGTCTCCGGCATTGAGACATTCATGAAATATACAGGATTTAGAAACGTTACTGTGGGTCACGTGGTGATGATCATGGTAGGGTTGCTTTTTATTTTCCTGGCCATAAAGTATGATTATGAGCCACTGCTTTTAGTGCCAATCGGAACAGGTATATTAATAGGTAATATTCCTTTTGTGCTTGATGCGGGGCTTCAAGTAGGTATTTATGAAAGCGGTAGTGTGCTCAGCTATTTATACTTTGGCGTGGTAAAAGGCATCTACCCTCCGTTGATCTTTCTTGGCATAGGCGCCATGACCGATTTTTCGTCTTTGATCAGCAATCCACGATTGGTGCTTCTTGGGGCTGCTGCTCAGATTGGTATTTTTCTCACCTTTTTAGGTGCGCTAGCTTTAGGTTTTGCCGGTCCCGAAGCTGGAGCAATTGGTATTATTGGTGGTGCTGATGGTCCAACGGCCATCTTTCTATCTTCCAAGCTGGCCAAGGTTATCAATGTATTGGCAGATGGAACGACAGTAAAAAATCTTATTGGCCCGATTGCCATTGCAGCGTATTCTTATATGGCCCTGGTGCCGGTGATTCAACCGCCGATTATGAAGTTGCTGACTTCTGAAAGAGAAAGAAAAATTAGGATGAAGCCACCAAGAGCAGTTTCTAAGGTAGAGAAAATAATATTCCCGATTATCGGATTGTTATTGACAACCTTTATTTCACCAAGCGCTTTACCACTATTGGGCATGCTCTTCTTTGGAAATATATTGAAAGAGTCTGGTGTTACGGAACGCTTGGCCAACACGGCAAGAAACCCACTCATCGACATCGTAACGATCCTTTTAGGACTGACCGTAGGGGCTTCAACACAGGCAGACGTATTTCTGACTTCCGAGTCCATGTTAATATTCGTTCTTGGAGCACTTTCATTTATGATTGCCACAGCCGGCGGCTTAATCTTCGCAAAAGTTATGAATATATTCCTTAAAGGAGATAATAAAATTAATCCGCTTATTGGTGCAGCAGGTGTTTCTGCGGTACCTGACAGTGCCCGAGTAGTTCAAAATGAGGGATTGAAGGCCGATCCTACAAATCACCTATTGATGCATGCCATGGCGCCAAATGTATCCGGCGTAATCGGTTCGGCAGTAGCAGCAGGTATTTTATTAAGCTTCCTGGCATAGGCTGAAGGAGTACTGTAAGCGGGAAGGGTGCGTTTTTCTATTGGGAATAGCACCTTTCAGAGACATAGCAGGACATAAATATTGGATAAAGATTGATGTAGATTGAGCTAATTGTAACGATTAAGAATTCAATCGCTTCAATCTACATCAATCTTCCTTCAATCTGTTTTCTCTCTGAAGCTGCAAGAAAAAACCGGCATTTATTTGAACGATGGAAACTCCTCCATGTATGCTGCTTTTTTATTTTCATAATCAATTTTGCATACGTAGATCTGTAATCCGTTGGTGAGCGCAAGGTATTCTGAATTATACCCTTGATTGTATGTCGAGAGTTGAATCATGGAATTTTGGTTTAATTTTATTTTAGAGGATTTGCATTCCACCACCATAAATACGTTACCTTCCCGATTATACACAATGATATCGCTACGCTTTTGCATCTTATTTACCTTCAGACCGTCTTCCACGCAAATTAATGACTTTGGGTAATTCAACT
>JAUUZS010000135.1 GCA_030589835.1 Cyclobacteriaceae bacterium | reverse complement strand
TTTCCTTGATGAAAAGAAACGAACCAAAGAAAAATCAATGCAAAACAATGCTGCCTACCCGCAATTCCAACACACCCTCGCTGTTTTGCCGGGCCTTCGCGCCTGTATTATCAGGATTTAATCCGGTAATTTTTAACGATCTTGCAGCCGAAGCAGGCTGGAAGCAATGTCAAACACTATCTTTCCACTCTTTGTCCTTCGAAATTAAGAGAACATTGAATTTCTTGACTAATATGGACAACATTCAAACTGACAACATGTTGGTTAGTTTGTTTTCCTAAGCGCCTAAATTCTGATATTCCTGCCTACCGGACAGGCAGGCGTGTATTTTTTGGCAAAGATAAATAATTGACTGATACGTATAAAAGGCAAAAGATTGAATAAAGATTGAAGGGATTGAGAGGATTGAAAAATCAATCTCTTATCAATCTGCATCAATCATATTTGGTTCTGGCTTGTCCAGGTTAGGTATAAGGTTTGGAACATGTCGCCATCATTCATTCCGTTCTACAGGGGAATCATCATAAGCAGTTTATGACATTCCCCTAAGCAGATAATAGCCCTTCCTAAGGTGATTATTTAAACTTAAGCTCTAAGTCTGAGTTATCTATTGGAAATTGAACCAATATGAAAACGATACCCTCCTTTACATTTTTTTGTTTGCTATATATTACTTCTTGCGGTCAGGGAAAAGAGATGAAAAACACAACCGAAAAAACTCAGCACAAATTCACAAACCACCTTATTCATGAAAGCAGCCCATATTTGTTGCAGCATGCACACAATCCTGTAAACTGGTATCCTTGGGGAAAGGAAGCGCTGGACAAGGCCAGGAAAGAAAATAAACTGATCATCGTCAGTATTGGATATGCAGCATGTCACTGGTGTCATGTGATGGAACATGACAGCTTCGAAGACGAAGAGGTGGCGAAATTTATGAATGATAATTTTGTCGCCATTAAGGTTGACCGGGAAGAACGGCCTGACATTGACCAGGTTTATATGAATGCCGTGCAATTACTTACCGGTAGAGGGGGATGGCCACTAAATTGCATCACCTTACCCGATGGCCGCCCAATATATGGTGGGACTTATTTCCCAAAGAAGCAATGGATTGACATGCTCAGGAAATTAGTTGAATTTGTCAAGCAAAACCCGGACAAGGCAGAGCAACAAGCCAGGGCGCTCACACAAGGTATAATATCCAGTGAATTGATTGTCGATAATACTGAAACAGCAACATTCACTAAAAGCGATTTAGTTGGCATTTTCGATAATTGGAAAAGCAATATTGATTATACCCATGGCGGTCATAACAGGGCGCCAAAATTCCCCTTACCGATTGGTTATCAATTTTTACTGCATCACTACTATCTCACTCAAAATACAGATGCCTTAAGAGCAGTTACTACTACCCTGGACAAAATGGCTGACGGTGGCATTTACGATCAGATTGGAGGGGGCTTTTCACGGTATTCTACTGATGCATATTGGAAAGTCCCTCATTTTGAAAAAATGCTTTATGACAACGCACAGCTTGTTAGCTTGTATGCCGTGGCATATCAAAAAACCAAAGACCCAACATACAAAGTCATCGTCACCGAGACCTTAAATTTTATACAAAGGGAATTGACTTCAAAAGAAGGAGGATTCTATTCCTCACTCGATGCGGATAGTGAGGGCGAAGAAGGAAAATTTTATGTTTGGACAAAGAGCGAATTAGAAAACGCACTCGGTAAAAATGCGGGACTTATCATTGATTATTATAATGTAACAGAAAAAGGAAATTGGGAACACGGAAAGAATATTTTGCTGAAATCGGACTCAGATAGAAAAATAGCTGATACACATAAGCTTACGGAAAGTGAATTAGCCTTACACATTTCAGAAGCGAAGCGCATCTTATTGAAGGAAAGAGCAAAGCGAATACGACCGGGGCTTGACGATAAAATTCTCACTTCCTGGAATGCGCTCATGCTGAAAGCATATATCGATGCCTACCGTGTTTTTGATGATCGAAGCTATTTAGATATAGCCCTTAAAAATGCTGATTTTATTAGTACGAAAATTAAGTCAACGGATCACAGATTGTATAGAAACTACAAAAATGGCAAAGCGTCGATCAATGCATTTTTAGATGATTATGCCTTTACAATTGAAGCTTTTATTTCTTTATATCAAGCTACATTTGATGAGAAATGGTTGAAGGAAGCACAACAACTAGCGGATTATACCCTTGCTCATTTTTATGACCAAAGCAGTGGAATGTACTTTTATACCTCTGATTTAGACCCGGCATTAATCGCGCGAAAAATGGAAATTGCAGATAACGTTATTCCATCGTCTAATTCTCAAATGGCAAAAAATCTATATGTGCTTGGGCAATATTTTTACAACGATAAGTACATTCAAATATCAAAGCGCATGCTGAAAAATGTAAAACAAAGTGCCTTAACTGGCGGAGCCTACTATGCAAACTGGGATATTCTGATGGCCTGGTTTGCCAGCGAGCCTTACGAAGTGGCCATTGTAGGAAAGGATTTTGAGACAAAGCGAAAGGAATTTGATACCCATTATTTTCCCAATGTATTTTTATCAGGAGGAAAAAATGAAGGCACTTTATCCTTACTCGATAGTAAACTTATTGAAGGACAAACTACCATTTACGTATGCCAAAACAAAGTGTGCCAGCTACCGGTAACGGAGGTTAGTGAAGCATTGAAACAGATAAAGAAATAAATCTAATTACCGCAGAGGCGGAAAGACACAGAGCCTTCTTCGTGTCTCCCCGTCTTTGCGGTTTATCATTAAGAAAAGTAGCTTATCAATTATGATTCTACCCTGAATTTTATGGAAGATAATAAAATGTGTCAGAAGTCGGAAGACCGGAGACCGAAGTAAAAAAAGGTGAAACCCCAATGCAGGAATAAGAAACATTAACATTTGCTGATTTTGGAATTCTTTTCTTCCGACTCCTGACTTCGGACTTCCGGCCCTTGGACCAAAGTTTTCCATTAAAATAACAGTAAAACCAAAATTATAAACCTGTACTAGAAATAAACGATCTGATCGCCATTCGGATTTTTGAGGAAAGAAGCAAGGATTTTTTGAATATCCCGGTTGTCCGGATAGGATATTATACGCTCTTTTAAATCGTCAAAAGAATTCGCCGGGAGATCATAGGATGTGAATCCGTGGCCCAGGTAGTTCCCATTTTCAACGAGTACCAGTGTACGCTCATCCTGGGTGCGGCCACGACCGATAATTGCAAAAGTCTTCTTTTCTTTCTCAATGGACTTCAGGGCTAACGCCACCCTTTGGTTGTATTCATCAGGTGAGATTTCTCCTTTGCATGCCCCATCACACAACCCTAATTTCTGGTCAAAACATTCACCTGATGATTTCTGAAGCCCGCATAATTTAGGGCAAAGCTTATGGGCTCTCCTCAAATCCTCAACAAAGAATCTGCCCTGTTCCACATTTCTGAAATTACCCATTGTCCTTGCTCCGGCCTGAATTTTAGAAATAGAAAACCGCTCATATCCGTTTCTGTCGGTATAGACAAACATACCAAAGTTACCTGAGGCTTTCTTTTGTGCCCGGTTGTACTCCGGCCACAATCTCTTGATCTCACCAGACTCAAACAACAGGGCGATCAGTTCATTGCCCGTAAGCTCATAACTGATATTGTGAATGTTCTCATGAAACAGCATTTTTCCCTTCGCCGACTCCCCGGTAAAATGGCTTGTGATCCTGGTCTTTATTTTTTTGGCCTTCCCAACGTAAACGACTTTTCCTTTTGCATTATGAAAATAATACACACCGGCCTTTTCAGGCAGTTTGTCAAATACTTCTTTTGACAAGTTTGGAGGAAGGGTAGCTTCCCTGGAATTCTTTTTCAAGGAATGGCCTATAAAATTCTCTTCATCCTTATCGATCAATAATTCCAGCACCTTTGCTGTTGCCTCAGCGTCTCCCAATGCGCGGTGCCTGTTGTGGATTGTAATTCCTAAATGTTTGGTTAAAGCTCCTAAACTATACGAGGGATATCCAGGAATAATTTTTTTTGATAGCCTTACCGTGCACAATTTCTTTCGATCGAATTTATATCCCAGCTCAGCGAATTCCTGTTTTACAAACCCGTAATCAAAATTCACATTATGCGCTACAAATATCTTGTCTTCTGTCTTTTTCACAATCGTGGCAGCCACCTCGTGAAATGAAGGCGCTGACTTGACCATTTCGTTGGTTATACCGGTCAGTGAGGTGATGAAAGGCGGAATATATCTTTGAGGATTTATAAGCGTGGTATAGGTATCCGTCACCTGAGACCCATCAAAAACCACAATGGCGACCTCAATTATCTTGTGAAATTTTGATGACCCTCCGGTTGTCTCTATGTCAATTACGGTATAGATGGAACTAATTATTTTAGTAAAACAAATTGTACACTTCAAATATACCTAAATTCAATAGCAAATTACTAATTGAATATGACTGCATTTTCTTACATACATTCACGCATCCCTAGACCTCATTGACTATAAACAACTATAAACGTGAGGCTTAAGCTACATCACTAAAAGCGATACACAACCAATTATCTCAGCGGTGCTATTTTTGTCTCACTAAGTGGCTGTTTTATTGAAGCTTAAGGTCTCAAAACGAAGTCCAATACATAATCCAGGTTTAAATCTTCAGAAACCCTTTTCTCTTTCCTGATAATTTCAATAATTTTGTTGGCTATTATTTCATTAAAAAATTTACTATGGCTGCAACTCCATCTACTATGATCCCATTAGGCACGACAGCTCCCACATTCGAACTTCAGGATACCCTCTCCGGCGATGTGCTGTCTTTATCCAGCCTGAAGGGCGATCACGCTACATTAATTATGTTCATATGCAATCACTGTCCCTATGTATTACATGTAAATGACGAGTTGGTGCGTCTGGCAAAAACCTACCAGGCTAAAGGCGTGTCCTTAATTGCCATCAGCTCAAATGACGTAGTAAATTACCCCCAGGACAGTCCGAAATTGATGAAAATCCATGCAGATATCGCAGGATATACGTTTCCTTATCTTTATGATGAAAGCCAGGAAATTGCCAAAGCATATGATGCGGTGTGCACTCCGGATTTTTTCCTTTTCGATCAGGATTTGAAATGTGTTTACCGTGGCCAGCTGGATGATTCGAGGCCAAATAACCATGTGCCGGTGACGGGAAGGGATCTAAGGGCCGCATTAGATGCGCTTCTGGCTGGAGAAAAGGTCTCTGAAGATCAGGTTCCCAGCATCGGCTGCAACATTAAGTGGAAGTAGTTGCCTATTAATCTGAAATTCAGAATTTATCGGATTGATTTCATCCGGTTCGAAAGAACTGATCAGTCAACTCAACTTATCCAATTTTTGCAACAGCAATTCTTTTCGCCTTGTCGATACAGGAATTCCTGAATCATTGGTCATGATCAGGGTGAGCCCGTCTCGTTTATCTATTTTCTGTACATGTTGCAAATTTACCAGGTGCGACTGATGGACACGCATAAAGCCCAGGGGCACCAATATCTCCTCATATTCTTTCAGCGGTTTCGAAATCAGCAATGGCTTTTGCTCATTCAAATAGAAGTGCGTGTAATTTCCGGAGCTTTCACAATGAATAATTGATTCAGGATTAATTAAATGAATGCTTTCGGAGGTTTTCAGCACCAGTTTACGTTGCTTGTTTTGATTTTGGCTCAGGTTTTCGAGCAGGGTATCGACCGACAGGGATTGTTTTTTTTGATGATCGCGGGCTTTGCTTATGGCCTGCTGCAAATCTTCTGGATCAATTGGCTTTAGCAAATAATCTGCCGCTGCAAAACGGAAAGCCTTTAATGCGTGGACATCAAAAGCCGTGAGGAAAATCAATGTGAAATTTCGTTTTTCTAATCTTCGCAACAAATCGAATCCGGTGCCATCGTTCATCTTGATATCAAGAAATACCAAATCAGTTTGTTGTTCCTTTATCAGTTTCAAACCCGTATAAACACCTTCCGCTTCTCCACAAATCTCAATGTCACTAAACATTAAAAGTAACATCTCACGGATTGCATCACGCGCATTTTTCTCATCATCAATTATTGCTGTGCGAATCATAATACAAAATAAACTTTTTTTTAATTGAACCCAAAATTGAGCTCTTCCAGTAAATAACCCTGGAGCAATAACCTAAGCATTTTGATCATTCTTTTTCCTTTTCCCGGATACACATCCCGGCTTTCAGAATAATTATTGATCAGCTTCTATGGTCATTACGGGCAAGGTCATTTCTACTCTTGTTCCATGTGCTGAAGTTGAGTTAAGGGATAAATCGGATAATGTAAGTGTGAAATTTGAATTAAATTGCTTGCTCAATGCAGCAAGCCTATCCCTTGTGATTTTCGTACTCATAGAGGCCCTGCCTTTCTTCGAACTATTTTGAGTGGCGTTGATCCCCGGTCCATTATCTTCTATGATGATCCTCCATATATGCTTTTTCAATTGCAGCAAACAAGTGATAGATCCATTTTCGGAAAGGGTTTTCATGCCGTGCTGTACCGCATTTTCCACAAAGGGTTGTATCATCATAGACGGAAGCCCTACCATGGCATAATCCTCCTCGCAATCCACGTTTATATTAAACTCAAACTTATCATTAAATCTTATTCTTTGTAGCTCCAGATAGAAACGAAGGGTATCAATTTCCTTTTGCAAAGCCACCACATCATAACTCATACTGTGCAAATACAACCGCATGAGCCCGGCAAATTTAGATAGGTAGCTGCCAGCAGCAACGGGTTCACGTTTATAAATAAATCCCTGTATGGCGGTAAGGGTGTTGAATATAAAATGCGGGTTCATTTGCGAAAGCAGCAAGCGCTGTTTCAATGCCAGGTTTTTTTCTGCCATACGCACTTTTAATAAGCGCTGATACCACCAATACGAAATGACCAATATGACGATGATGCCTATTGCCATTCTGAACCACCAGGTAGCCCAAAAAGGTGGTTTAATAATAATCTTAAACTGAAAGGCATTCTGATCGTCATCACCCTGGCGCTTTGCCCTGAAGGTATATTTTCCGTGGGATATTTTTGTATAGGCTACAGAAGCTACAGTGGTGGGAACCCAGAATTTGTCCACCCCTTTTAATTGATAAAGGTAAGCCGTTTCGCCGGAGGCAAAGTCCATTCCGGAAAATTCAATGGTAAAAAAATTATGATCATGAGGTAAAACAATGCGTTCTTTATATGCAATCTCGGTTTTTAATTGCTGACCGATTACGTTAAGTGAAGTTGCCTGAACCCTGGAAACGGGTTGTTGAAGTTTGATTTGCCCCGGATGAAAGCTGAAATAACCTTTATTGGAACCAATAAGTATTTCACTATTGGACCGTCGTAGTACAGCACGTGTGAAGGTGATATTTTTAACACCCAATATATTATTCAATTCATGAACCTTATTTTTTATTCGATCAATACGGAAAATATGATGTGTGGTGGTGATGTATAACCCTCCTTTATCGTCTTCGATTATGCTCAGGATTTCCTCGTCAGGCAACTGACTTGCAAATGCAGGCTGTTCGAATTGTTGAGTGGCCGGATTAAACACATTTAATGAATCACCTCCAATAAATATGGATCCATCACGAGTCTCAAAAAAAGCCCCGGCTGATTTTCCAAAAAAACCATGGTTCTGATAAAAGTGCTCGACCTTATTGGTTTTTTGATCCATGCGGTTCACCCCGTTATTGGTGGTACCACTCCAGATGTAGCCTTTGCTGTCACGATGGATAAAGCTGGTAAGATGAGATGTGAGGACATCGTCTGGCGGAGCATTGTAAGCAGTAAGCTTCTGGTGCTTCAGATCGAGCGCCATTAGGCCAAGCTGCGTTGCCAGGTACAAAAAATCGTCGGCCTCCGCTATGCCAAACACGGGGGTGTTCGCTAGCGCTGCCAACTTTGTGAATTGGTTTCTTATCTCCGAAACATGGAATAACCCCTGGTCGGTCGCCAGCCATATCCCTGAAGCAGTAGAACATGAAACCGCATCATGGATCAGGTCACTGGTCAACCCCTGGTTGAAGGCGCTGGTAAGATTGTAGTAAGTCAAAACCTGCTCACCGGAATTATAAAATGTAAACCCCTGCTGGTGTGTAAGTATGAATTCACCATCAGCTAATTTTATAATTTTAATCGTCTCGAACCCTCTTTCGTTATGTGCGGTCAGCAATGAATCCATTGGCTCAAAATCCTGATTTTGGATATTAAAAATAAGTACTCCTTTGTTGGTTCCAACCAATAGCTGGCGGGAGCTTAAATAATTCAGTGCGGTGATCTCGTATTCCGGCAGGTGTTGGTGCGGGCTAGTCTCTACCTTAATTATTTGTGATGAATCATTTAAATAACTCAACCCTTCTGCATTCCCCAACCACAAGCCGCTATCCCCTTTGATTTGGATTATTGCGTTGAAGGCTATGTCACTTATTATCCGGAAATTTTTGTACTGAGTAGGTTTTGAGAAAATACCACCATCTGTTAGAAAGTAGGTCACATTTCCCGAAGAATAGATGGTGTTGGTTTTTTTGAAAGGAGGGATTCTTGCTGAATTTATCTTCCAGATTTCATTGCTTTCTTTATATACATCTGAACGAAAAGCCTCAAACTTTTTATCCTGTATATTGAAATTATAGATAAAATTCTTTCCGGATTCCATCCATAGGTCTCCTCCAATAGCGCTTATATTATAGAGTGGATTGTTCACAGGATGGTAGACCGGCCTCCAGTTATACGGCAAAAACTGTTCATTGACTTTATCGAACAGATGCAATCCTGAAGCGCCCCAAATTCCTGCCATCAGTGTGGAATCATTATAATCAATAAATGCGTTGTACCAATCTGCTTTTCTTGATTCCGGTCTTAGGGCATAGCTGCTTAAGGATTGCGCATTGCCTGACATCTTTTGAAAACCCAGGCCCTGCCACTAGCCGATCCCAATATCCTTGTCACCATCCTGGTACATAGTCGAAACGCGGTCAGACAGC
>JAUUZS010000352.1 GCA_030589835.1 Cyclobacteriaceae bacterium | reverse complement strand
GTAATAATGTATTGTTTGCCAAAGTGCTCAATTGCAATTGGAGACATGTTGGAGCGGTGTGCATCGATGGATTCAGATTTCCAGACCAACTCACCGCTCATTTTATCAAGTGCAATTACCGTGGTCGTTTCGCCTGCCGGGGTAGTGATGACCGCATCATCAACAATAAGTAACGACTCGGACACACCAAACATATCCCATTTACTCTGATACTGTTCATGGATATCAACGCTCCAGATCTCCTTTCCTGTTTTGGCGTTAATACAAGACATCAAATCCATACCGGTGAGCACATAAATCCTGTCACCATCAACGGTGGGTGTACACCTTGACTCCGGGAAGGTTTTGTGCCACGCCCGACCATAGGGCGTTTGCCAGAGTACATTACCCTCATGATCCAGAGCTGTCAGGTACTCCAGCGTGTCCTTGATCCCGGTGACATAGATCATATCCTGCGTTGCTACAGTAGAAGAATTTCCCATTCCGATCCCTTCTACTGAAAACAAGATTTCAGGCCCTTCGACAGGCCACTCCTTCAACAATAAGGAATCCGTAAATATTCCATCCCTGTTTGGCCCTCGCCACTGGGCATCCTGGCCCACGACCATTTCTATATTTAATACGGTCAGCAGGAAAACGATGAATCCCCGCACCCAAAATCTATTGGCTGACTTCCTTACTTTTTTTATATTACAACAATCACTTATTAAAAATCCCATTACTTTAATTATGATATATTTACTTATTCATGAAGGCCTCATCCACTAGTGTCTGTCCATAATGTCCGATATCTGCGTTACGCTTGTTTCTAAAAAACTCATTTACATACGTAAACTCCGTTTTTAAGAAACTACGCAAGCCTTGATCTCGAAAATTCTGAACAAACTCTGACTTTATGGGCAGACTCCAACTAGCATTCCCTTTATCTATATGGAAGTCAATATTTATTGAATAACCGTGAAAGTAGAAATTTCCTTTTCTGACAACCTTTTTTAAAAAATATTTAATCCAACATGACGTATATAATTTTCAATATTTCAGTTGGAGTAAAACTTTAATATTCATTTGCTAACGCCTGCCAAATATAGAAATCAAAGATGAATCATACGAAATTTTTGGAGGTTTAGTAACCAAAAGTGCCTCATTCCAATTTTGCTTCATCCTGGTAAAGTAAAATTATTATCAATTGTATTTATCTCAAAAAGGATATCCAATCGAAATGTTCCACAAAAGATTGTCTCTTCTCCATGTTCTATCAAACAGATTCACTTCATTAAATATCCAGCGTTCTCCTTCCTGTAACCACGGTTTACGGACAGGGAAAGCCCAATCAAACCGCAACACAACAAGATCAACATCGATACGCAAGCCAATTCCAAGACCGACGGCTATTTCTTTATAAAATGTATCGACATCAAATTTTCCTCCCGGACGGAGGGGATCTTCATGAGCTAGCCATATATTTCCTGCATCTGCAAAAAGCGCTCCTTTCAGGTATCTGACTATTGGAAATCGGAATTCTGCATTTGCTTCCAATTTTATTTCACCTGTCTGATCAATTAGCACATTTTCTAAACCGTCCTCCGATGGGGAGTAAATACCTGGCCCCAGAGATCTGGCACGGAAAGCACGGATGCTATTCGTTCCGCCGGAATAGAATTGCTTTACGTATGGCATAACCGTTGAATTACCATATGGCAATCCAATTCCGCCATGGATTCTGGTTGCTATTAAAGCTTCTTTTCCTGTTTTAATGTAATAACGGGTATCTATTCTGAACCGGAAATATTGTGAAACAGGAGTCCCAAAGACTTTTGCCTGATTATCGGGGGAATTACGTTCACTAGATGTAACCGTGTGGGCCAGGCCAACGAGGTTGCCGGATGGGTCTGCACCGAAAGAAAAATAATATTGCCGCTTATCTGGATCGCTGAGGTGATTGTAGATAAAATTGTACGAAGAACCAATGATAAATTGCTCTTCAAAACTTTTTCGTATAGATGGATTTAACAACAAAAATTCTTTGAATTCATCCGTGGCGTCCAGAAGATTTGTCAGGCTAATATCTATTGGTTTAAATTTATGCGTAATATATTTATTCTTTCTCCAGGTATATCCCAGCCCGGTGTTGAAGGTATGGAATTTGTAATACGACATGCGGGAATAAATGCCTGTGCCAATGGAAATATTTGTAAAAGGTGCATAGGGTTTGGATCTCTTTTTTGTTTTGAATGGAAGAGTTCGAGGCAAATCGAGACTTGCATCCACGCTTATCTCATAAGCCGTATCGCCTTGCTTTTCTCCGCTAATTTGTTTTTCAAATCGACCTTGGAGGTTAACAGAGAAAAGCTCTGCTCCACGCAAGAAATTCCTGCTCTTGTAGCTTAGTTTCATACCGGGCCCGGCAAAATCATTGGATTTGTTGATGACATTAAGTTCTGAGCTTACGGACATTTTTTGACTTGGGGTGAGCGTCAGCAATGCATCCAAGGCGTTTTTTTTGTCGGGAGATTCAGCATACTTGACATTTACATACCTGTAGGCACCGGTACCCATCAATTGTCTGAGGGTATTGCTATGATCCTTTTTAGAGTATATACTGTCTTTTTGAAGAAAGACAGCATTCAACATTATGTTGGATCTCATGTAATTTGTTGCCGATAGTATCGTGTAATTTCCAAACCTGGATGTATCCGGATGATAATTTTTCAGCCTGAAGTCTTCTGCTATAGTTATGTTGTTTAATGTATAAATCATTGCAGACTCACTGGGATTATCCTTTTTTAGAACTAGCTTGAGTTTCACACGATTAGCCCCTTGAGAAGAATCCGCCTCAAATAAGAGGTAATCAGGATCAAAATAATAAAATCCCTGGTTTTCCAATGCTACATCAATTCGCTTCCGTTCTTCTTTGAGCACCTCCAGGTTGTATGGTGCACCCCTTGTAATGAGTGATTCGGATTGAGATTGATGGATTGCTGAGGTAATTTGATCTATAGGCTCGGGAAAGATAATCGTATCGATTTTATAGCTCACATTCGATTGTACAATATATTCTATTTGAACGGTCTTTTTCTTTTCCTGAATGTTGTAGTACGTATGGGCATTAAAGCTCCCTTTGTGATACAATCGATTTTCAAATGCCAGTTTCAGCTTGGGGCATACCTCTTCATGGTACAAAGCAGGGGATTGCCCAAGTTTATATTTTAGCCAATGCTTGAAGCCTTTTTCCTTTTCCAATTTGCTGATGGAATTGTAAATTGCCAACCTCGGCCTCATCCATAGAAATTTCCCATTTGGTTTCGGCGTCAGCTCATTTTTAAGTTCATTTTTTACTTTTCTATAATTTTCCAGGTGCTCTTTATCCTCAATGCGTATTGTGTTTTTTGTCACTATTTTCTGCCCTTCAGATAGTTTACCAAGACCGGTACAGGAGCTGATAAGCAATATCAATAGAATGATATAAAGACTTTGATTCCTACACGAATAAAAGTGAATTGCGACAGTGTCGATATAATTGTCAGGTTTATTCAAAAGTCAACATCATTCAGGTGGAGGTGAGGGGTTGTTTTTTTCAATATCGTCACTCATCTTGGTTTCAGAATCCTTTGGTTTTCTTTTTAAACGATCAAATTCCTTTACAAAAATAAATGCAATACCTGCATTCTGAATTTCGCCATCGAAAAGATCCCAGGCGTTTTCACGAAATAATTTAATGCGGTAATTCCCTGATTCAGTAATTTGATAACTCACGGCAAATTCAGTCATTCCTGCAGTACTTTGCGTTCCGGGATTGGTGTTTGCCCCTTCGAGATCGATATGGCTTTCCACTTCGGCTGACACGCGATCATTAAACAAATTTTTTGAAATCTTTACATCCAACTGTGTACGCATTTCGGCTTTTCCCGAGGCATAATCGTCAAAAGTATTCATTCCCATATCTACATCGATACCCTTTATGAACTGGCCGGTTAAATTATTCAATTGCTGTGTCATGATGGCATTCACACTATTACGTGCTGCAGTAGTTGCGAAATTACTGCCGGAAGAACCATCATTTATATCCGGACTGTCTGGAATAAAGGTTCCTCCGACAAGAAGGGCAAATACCTGCTTATTACGTTCCGCTTCCATGCTTGGCTGCTCCAGGATATTGAGTTTTGAAGCTATAGTAGGATAGTCGTTTTTGTACCTTTCCGGCAAATCAATACCAAATGAAATCGTAGGATATGATATTTGATCATTAATCCTGAGGATAACTTCATACGGCAATCGCTGGTTGTACATCGTTTTTTCAGTGCCGCCAATCTCATTGGCTACAAGGCCTACAGAATTGGTTTTGACTTCATATCGCGCTGACATGTTAATTTCCCCATCCATCACATTTCCTGACCAACTGACGGTGCTTCCCGGATCATATACAAACTTCTTTTTCACCAATCCATAAAACGACAACTCATAAAATCCTTCTCTTAACTCTATGAGCCCTGTCAAATGCCCTCTTTGGGTATCATTGTACTTGTATTGCAAGTTTCCGTTTAGCTTGAAGGAGGTAATATCCCCGGAATTTGGATCTATATAAATCCTGAACTGTGCCTGAGGATCAATTTCCAGATTCGCAGTCAGGTCTATCCCGCTAATCTTTGAGATTAAAGAATCTCCGATAAACTGACTTTCATCCTGAATAACTATAACTTCTGATTTATCGTTGAAATCGGTAAAAACCACTATTCCCTCATCCGTAATTAATTCCAGGTCTTTGCTCGGAAACTTATACATTATATCGGTTTTTTCATTGATCTTAAATCTGGAATTAACTACCAAGTTTGAGAGATTTCCTTGTATGTCTATATCCAATCCCAGAAAAAACTTCCCAACAACTGTTTTACTTTTATCGTCTTTACTGTTCACCAGCATAAAATATGGCGAGTTCAGTTGTAAATCAAATATTGGATTCGAATAAATCCCGGCATCAATACCTCCCACGATGGAAATATTATTCAGAAGACTATCTGTGATATTGAAGTTATTAAATTTAAGCACGTTATTTTCTATCATAAGTGACCCATTCACAGTAAATGATGTATTCGCAGCTCTGGAGGCCATGGAAAGATCATTAAAATTGATTTTCCCATTGATGTTCGGATCTTCGGCTTCTCCTATAATTTCTATTTTTCCTTGTATCCCTCCTTGCAAGCCCGTTATATACTCATCCACTAAACCTGAAAAAACCTCCGCCTTAGCGATATCAGT
>JAUUZS010000432.1 GCA_030589835.1 Cyclobacteriaceae bacterium | reverse complement strand
TAGAATAACCCCTTTTTGCAAAAAATAATGCAATAACGGGATGTTGACATATATTTTAGAATATTTAGACCCCCAAAAGACAAAAGTGCATATATTTCGATTTTTTCTAGGTAAAAAGAACCTATTTTCTCTTATTTAACAAATAATATGGATTTGAAAAAGAGAATTGACATTCCAAATCCACGAATTAGAATCAACAAAAAATATACTCTAACTAATATGTCTGATTGACATATCGGTATCTAAAGCCTCCTACTTGGAGGCTTTTTTATTGGATATGGATTTTAGTGCACGTTCAAATTGTTCCATCATATCGTCATCAATATCTAAGTGGGTCACCATTCGAATGCTGTTCTTTCCAAATCCCAGGGCTAGAATCCCATAATTTTTCAGTAAGTTCAAAAAAGCATTTATATCCTCTCCTTCATTCAATGAAAAAATAATTATGTTGGTATCGACAGGTTCCACACTCGACACTTGATTGCACGCCAATAATATCCTCCCTATTTCCCTGGCATTTTCATGGTCTTTCTTCAAACGTTGAATATTATTATCCAAGGCATAAATTCCTGCGGCGGCCAGATAGCCGGCTTGCCGCATTGCACCGCCCAATACTTTGCGAACCCTTCTGGCCTTTTTGATATTATCCTTGCTGCTTAGCAACAACGATCCCACCGGTGCACCGAGACCTTTTGAAAGGCATATTGATACCGTATCGAAATATTTTCCTATTTCCTTAGGATCGTCACCCGTTTCGACGAGCGCATTAAATAATCTTGCCCCATCCAAATGCAGCTTTAATCCATGCGCAGTACACACCTGATGTATTGAACTTAGCTGATCCATGGTATAGTAACACCCCCCACCCTTATTGACTGTATTTTCCAAAGCGACCAGGCGGGTTCTTGGAAAATGGATGTTGTCCGGTTTAATATTTTCCACAACCTGTTCTGGAGACAATCTCCCTCTATCCCCGTCAAGCAGCTCCACAGAAACCATGGAATTATAGGCTATACCCCCTCCTTCATACAAATAAATATGCGATCGCTTATCACAGATTACCTCATCTTGAGGCTGCGTGAGCACACGAATGCCGATTTGGTTGGTCATAGTACCAGAAGGACAAAAAAGCCCGGCTTCGAACCCAAGCATCCCGGCACCCTGTGTTTCCAACTCAGCGACCGTCGGGTCTTCTTCAAACACATCGTCACCTACTTTGGCACTCATCATAGCTTCCAGCATCCCTGGAGTTGGTTTTGAAACCGTATCACTTCGTAGATCAATTTGCATATTCTGTTTTAGTTGTGTTAAAAAATGTATTGTTGCCAATTTAAGAAATGATTAGTTTTATAAAAAAACTGAATTCAATGAAAAACAGAAGAAAATTTATAAAATCCGCTTCATTGATCGTTGCCGGAGCGGGAATGATGGGCTATCAGGTTGCCCATTCAAAAAACAGAATTATCTCCATAACCAAAAAAACTAAAAAAGACATGCTACAACACAACGTTTATTTCTGGATTAAAGAAGGAGTCAGTGAAACTGAAAAAAAGAAATTCGAACAAGGTATTCAGGATTTTGTTTCTGCCATAAAGGAAATTCACAAAGTCGAAATTGGTGTGCCTGCTCCAACTGACGAACGCGAGGTGGTGGACCACTCATTTGCCTATTCGATGTTTGTATGGTTCAAATCGATAGAGCACCACAATGTGTATCAGGAGCACGCAGCTCACAAAAAATTTATTGCCGATTTTTCCAGTATTTGGGAAAAGGTAAATGTGTATGATTCGGAATTGATTTAACCCAATTAAATCACGAGTTAAAAATTGATATTTCTAAAACTTATGGGTTATGAAATTTGAATTTTGATGGCATTTATTTGCTTCTACCAAACTCATATTTCATAACTCATATCATTCTTTTCAATTTCCCTGGCAGAAGCGCTTAATAGAAAAGGCAGCTTTTTTATCTCCCAGTTCCATTGCTTTTCGCCAGTCATCACATGGGTTTTCCGTCAGCTGGTTCAATTGATACTTGGTATTTCCCAATACCCTGAAATAGAGCGCATTGGTGGGCTCCAATTGCACTGCCATGGCCATATCTTTGATTGCCGGGGCGTAGTTATTTATTTTAGCAAAACAGCTTCCCCTGTTAAAATAGGCATTCCCATCCTCCGGATTCAGCTCAATGACTTTAGAATAGTCCCTGGCCGCATCATTATATTTATCTAGTTGCTCATTTAAAATTGCCCTGTTGAAATAATTGTTTGGATTGGTTTCATCCAGCTTCAAAGCCTGGTTCAGGTCGTTCAAAGCGCTTTCTGTATCTTCAACGTAAATATAGGCTTCTGCCCGATTCGTATACACATCAAACTGATCACCGTCCAGTGCAAGACTTGCGGTAAAATCTTCGATTGCCAAAAGATAGGATTGCTCTTTCATATACGAAATACCCCGGTTTTTAAATCCTTCTTTTAGGTTCAGCCCTCCTTCAATGGCCTTATCCAAATAAGTAATGGTAAAAGGATAATTATCCGTATAAAAATAAGATTGCCCAAGAAAATATTGTAATGCTGGTTTCAATGGTTCACGTTTTTCGAGATTTGTTAAATCTTCTATAGCTCTGGCATAATCTTCCGTCTGATAATAGCACGTCCCCCGGTTTTCATAAGCCCTTGTATAATCGCTTTTCAATTCCAGAGCCCGGTTATAATCTGCAATGGCCTCATCATATTGTTCCATAAGCTGCTTTGCTTTTCCCCGGTTGTTATAAAGCAGGTGATTCTCAACACCCAAAGCAAGTGCCTGGTCATAATCGGCTATTGCATTGGCGTAATCCTTGATTCTGAATTTTGAATTCGCACGGTAAAAAAATGCCTCGGAATGATCTGACTGAGTGCTGATGGTTTTATTAAAGTCCTTTATGGCACTACTGTACTTTTTGGTCTCATATCGTGAAACCCCCAAGATAAATAGCAAATCAGCATCAGTACCACCCAATTCAACAGCTTTGCTCAAATCAGAAACCGTTTTTGCATGGTCTCCAAGTGCGTAATGCGACATTCCCCGATTTGTATAGGATTCTAAATCCTTCAATCCATCGTCAATAGATTTGGTCAAATCGAGGATAGCACTTTCATGTTGTCCCAAAAAGTAATTTGCATGCCCCCGGCTATAGAAAACCTTATTGTAAATTTCCCCTTTGATTATTGCGATATTCAACGATTCTATTGTCTTGGTATAATTTTCCAGATTGAAATATGAAAGCCCAAGGAGGGTAAACACTTTAGTTTCTGCTTTTCCGTTTTTAGCTACCAAACCCAGGTCTGCGGCGGCGCCTTCCCAATTGCGTTTTGCGTATCTCAACACACCACGACTTCCCAATGCAGGGATATAATCAGGATTTATTTCTATTGCTTTATCGTAATCCGAAATGGCACCATCGGCATCCGAGACCAGCTCTTTACACTTCCCCATGAAATCATATATCACCTCATTGCTTACGTTGCGATTTAACGCTTCACTAAGTGCCTGTGTTGATTTTTGGCAATTATCAAGCATATAATATGCATAGCCCAGGTGAAAATAACTCTCTCCTTCGCTATCTCCCAATTCGATGGCCTTTACAAGATCCTGCACAACACGTTCAGACTCCCTCATATAGTATTGTGCATTTCCCCGGCTTGAGTATGCATCCATATCCATAAATCCACGACTTTCAGATTCATTGACATCTTTGATTACCAGATCGTATTTTTTTAATTTATAATAACATTGTGCACGCTCCACATAAGCCTTTCCTTCTTCCACACCCAGCTTGATGGAGATACTCAAATCTTCCAGCGCTCCTTTGTAATCATCATTTGATTTCTTAATACTTCCGCGGTACCAGAAGGCTTTTGGCTCCTTGGTTTCCATTCGTACTGCAGTATTCAAATCTTCCAGCGCTCCTGCAGCATCATCAGTATTATACTTTGCAAGTCCCAACATCGTATAAAGCTCCTTGCTGGTTGCCCCCATATCTTTGGCCATGATGAGCGAGGATAAGGACTGCCCGAAATCACCCAATTCAAAAAAGGCTGTTCCGCGGTTTATATATGCTTTTTCAAAATCCGGATTGGCCTTCACGGCTAAGGAATAATCAGCAATGGCCCCGTTCAAATCTTTGAGAAGATACTTTGCTTTTCCGCGGTTGTTAAATATTAATTCATCTTTTCGTCCAAGGCCAATGGCTTTATCGTAGGCTGTGATGGCATTTTTATACTCCTTATTTCTGAATTTTGAATTGCCCAAAAAATAAAATGCCTCAGCATCCTTTGATCCCAATGATGCTGCTTTTGACACATCAGCAATAGCGCCTTCATAATCTTTAGAATTGTACTT
>JAUUZS010000238.1 GCA_030589835.1 Cyclobacteriaceae bacterium | reverse complement strand
ATTGTGCTCGCCGTCGCTATCTATTTCTATGGTGATATCAGTTCTATCCCCATCTGTTTTCATTTTTATAACACGCTCCTTTGTAATTATTTTTTCCTCTTTTCCGTCTTTATGCTTTATGACAATATGATGGTCTCCATCATGAATATCCTCGTTATCTTCGCTAATCCATGTCATTTTCTCCTCACCACCAATTTTTTTCTTTATAATAATCTTCTGTGCTCCATCATGATCCCCATGTTCCATGTGCATCATGTGATGTCCTTTTTCATTCGCCCACTGATCTACAAGCACATCAAATTTTTTGAGCTCTTCATCAGCTTTTAATTCATCCATAGTGGCATATACTTTTTCAAAAATGGTTTTTTCTCCATTTTCTTCTTTTGTAACTTTAAGATGAACTTTATTCTTTTCATCAATCGGTGAAAAGGCCAAAGAGAGCATGATGATGGCCATCAGTAACATCGCATTTGTAATTGTTCGTTTCATAGTTTTATTATTTGTTTAAAATTTGTAAAAACAGTTTGCGTTTCAGATTATAATTCATTTATACATTTCAATAGTTACCTCAGGCAGGGTCTGTATATTTTGATCAAATTTAATCAGTCCTATATCCATATGGAATAGCCATCATGTTAAAGAATGTTAAAAAATGTTAAAAACAGGTCATTTAGGCATATTTGACGTAATTTTGTTGATATGACACAAAGCACATTGAAATGGATTATTGTATTGATGGCCCTGGCACTTATCGGCCTGATCAGCTTCCAGATGTACTGGATAAACAATGCCATAAATGTAAGTGAAGATAGTTTTAAAAAAGGCGTTCAAGACGCCCTCAACTCCGTATCGAACAAACTTGAGCAACAGGAAATTGTCTATACTGCTGCCAATACATTGCAGTTTTCCCAAGAGGGGAAAACATGGTTTGGAACCGATAGTATAAAATTTATAAGTAAAAAAAGGAAAACTGACTCATCCAAAAGTACCCTGCTTAAAGATGAAGATGTACGTCAATTCTATTTCAGCTCGGATAGTATAGGAGCTGATCACACACTCCTTACCATTGATGTTGAAACGGATAGGCCTTTCTCAAATAGCGAAGGGGTTTTGATAGATGAGGATGTATTGATTGAGGTGAAACGTTTTAAAGCAAATATTGACTCAATTATAGAATATGATATTACCTCGGAACGCACAATAAAAAAGGTGGAAGAAAAAACCCAAATGGTGACGATTGTTTTGAATGAATTGCTCTCCAAAAAAAGAAAACTGGAAAATCGTATAGATGAAAGACAATTGCAGGCATTATTGGCCTTGTCACTCAAAAACCAGGGCATAGATATCGGTTTCAATTATAGTGTTATTGATGGTGCACAGCACAAAATTGTACTGACTAACTCTGAAGAGCACAGCGATGAAATTGTGAAATCGGAATTCAAAACCAATCTTTTTACGCGCGACATCATTCCTACAGAGAATTATCTGGCAGTATATTTTCCTGATCAACAATCGTTCCTGCTTGGAAAAATATGGTTTTCACTCGCCTCATCCATCCTGCTGGTATTGGTAATCATTGCGATATTTTGGTATGCGTTATATACGATCATGACTCAGAAAAAAATATCGGAGATAAAAAACGATTTTATAAACAACATGACGCATGAGTTCAAAACACCAATCTCTACAGTTTCCTTAGCCTGCGAGGCCTTGCAAGATGAGGATGTAAAAAAAAACAGCACCTTTCTAAAACGGTATATCTCCATTATTGAAGCCGAAAATAAACGACTTGGCCTACAGGTAGAAAAGGTATTGCAGATGGCAACCCTGGAAAAACTGGATTTTGAGCTAAAGCTGGAAAAGCTGGATGTGCATGAGGTGATTGATCGGGCTTTAGAAAACATCAATATCCAGATCGAAAAAAGAGAAGGCAACATTAATAAGCAACTTCGTGCAGCAAGTAAGGAGGTTATGGCCGATGAGGTTCATCTCACAAACATCATTTACAATCTGCTTGACAATGCCAATAAATACAGTCGCACAAGCCCTGAGATTACCATCGCCACAAAAAATAAAAATGGAGGTATTGTGGTTTTGGTTAGCGACAAAGGCATCGGGATGTCAAAGGAAGTGTTGAACAAGATATTCGATAAATTTTATCGCGAGCCTACCGGGAACCTTCATGATGTAAAAGGATTTGGACTTGGCCTAACATATGTAAAAACAATGCTCGATGCCCAGGGAGGAAGTATAGGCGTAAAAAGTGATATCGCCAAAGGCAGTACATTTGAAATATATTTACCACTACATGGATAAGCTAAAAATATTGATTGCTGAAGACGATCCCAACCTGGGTCAGATTCTATCGGAATATCTAGAGATTAAGGGTTTGGATACCACACTTTGTAAAGATGGTCAAGAGGGTCTTGAGAAGTACAATCAAGGTGTTTTTGACCTTTGCATTTTAGACGTGATGATGCCCAAAAAAGATGGATTTACTTTAGCCCAGGAAATTAAAGCTATGGATAAAAACGTTCCAATTATTTTTCTCACGGCCAAATCCATGAAAGAAGATACGATAAAGGGACTGAAAATTGGGGCGGATGATTATATTACAAAGCCTTTTAGTATGGAAGTATTGCTCCTTAGGATACAAGCCGTGATGCGCAGAGTGGGAAACAACCATTCCATCGACATAAACAGCCCGGTGTTTAAAGTAGGTAAATTCAATTTTAATATAAACAAACAAGAGTTAATTGCCGATGGCAAAAAAACAAAGCTTACCACAAAAGAAAGCGGGTTGCTCAGGCTATTGGTGATTCATAAAAATAAAACCTTACAACGAAATATCGCCTTAAATGATGTTTGGGGAAATGATACCTACTTCAATGCACGAAGCATGGATGTATACATCGCCAAACTTAGGAAATTGCTAAAAGATGATGACTCTTTACAAATACTCACTGTTCATGGTGAAGGATTTAAACTCTTAACGGAAAATTAAGCGCACAGCATTTCTTTGTGACAAGAATTATTTTGCTTTATCATAAAATAGCCTGAAGATTTAAGAAGATAACCTTCCGAAAATTTCCGAAATTTCAATTTTTTTTATTAATTGATGTTTCAGCCTCTATAGCGAGTCAAATAATTATAGAAACGTAAAGAGCTGGAAGACTGGGCTCCTGCCTGCGGCTGGCATGAGGACGAAGCATTTAAATAATTATTCTGAAAGTTTATATCAAATAGGAACTATTTAAGTGCTCTGATCGCCTACCTCCCATAAGACAGGATGGTGCCTTTTTCCTAATTGGAGAATCTTTATGAATAATAAAAGTCAGATACAACAGCAATATGTTTAAAGTCATTCCATCATTATCCATATCTGAAGGCAAAGTAGTACGGCTGCAAAAAGGCGACTTTTCGAATCAGCTCAAATACGATTTCAATATAATTGACGCCGTAAAATTGTTAGAAGACAATGGTGTGGAAGTGCTGCATTTCCTCGATTTGGATGGACTAAAGAAAGAATCTCCCGTCAATTATCATACACTGGAGACCATTGTTGGGCATTCCAGCCTCAAAGTTGATTTTATGGGAGGCATCAGGACTGATGGAGATATCAATAAAGTCCTGGAATTTGGGGCTACTTTTTTTACCGCATCGAGTATCGCCGTAAACGATCATGATCTGTTTGCTTCATGGATTATGTCGTATGGCCGGGAGAAACTTTCCTTAATGGCCAATGTCTCAAACAACAAACTTGTATACAAAGCATGGCAAAAAGAATCTGACATTGATTTGGAAGAGCATATTGATTATTTCCATATGCGTGGATTGAAATATCTGAAGGTGACAGATATAAACCGGGATGGTGTATTGGAAGGGCCAAATTTTGATCTCTATAAGAAATTAAGGGTCAAATTTCCTGATGCTTCTATTGTGGCCAGTGGTGGAGTCAGGTCTCTGGACGATATTCGAAAACTCAAGGATATGGGTCTTTATGGTGTGATCATTGGCAGGGCATTGTATGAGGATAAAATAAAAATCGAAGACCTTAGGGAGTTTGCCAATTAGCAGAAATCTTTAACCAAGTCCCGAAGGCTTATTTTTTTGACTTTTCAACTTTCTAATATTTTCATTAGAATATTGTGTAGCCTACACCTGAATTGCAGATTTTATTTGACTAAATTATTGCCGAATTTTACTTTTTTATAAATAAGCGGTTCCTATAAGCCATATGTTCACATTTGATCAATTTGCAGAAATCACCCAGGGAAAGGCAACGGCAAATCATAGTCATAAACAAATTGAACATTTTTTAACGGATAGTAGAAAAATCGCTAACCCTAAAACATCCGTTTTTGTTGCCATCAAGGGGGAACGGCATGATGGCCATACTTATTTGCCAACATTATTTGAAAAAGGGATCAGAACATTTATTATTGAAAATGATAGTTTGATCCCATCTCAAATCCTGAAAAACTCAAACATACTTAGCGTTGATCATTCTATTGGAGCACTGCAGAAAATTGCGGCCTTTCATCGGCGTCAATTTCGCTATCCTGTAATCGGGATTACCGGATCCAACGGAAAAACTATAATAAAGGAATGGCTGGGTCAATTGTTGGGCGAGGAATATAAAATTGTAAAAAGCCCAAAGAGCTACAATTCCCAACTTGGCGTGCCCCTCTCTGTACTACGGATGACGGATAGAAATAACCTGGCTTTGTTTGAAGCAGGCATTTCTACTACTGAAGAAATGGAAAAACTTCAAAAAGTGATCAAACCAACAATTGGCATCTTCACCAATATCGGTTCGGCACACGATGAAGGCTTTTATGATCGGAAGGAAAAAATATTGGAGAAATGGCAGCTCTTTAAGAATTGTGAAACCGTAATCTGTTGCGCGGATCATGATCCTATCCGGCAAGCCTTACCTGATCATTTGAATGCATTAACCTGGGGAAAGAACAAGCATGCTGACATCAGAATTACTTCCAGAGAAAAGCATGAACATCATGCTGTTTTCAAGCTGACATATGAAAATAAAAAGCTAATTTATCAGGTTCCTTTTTCTGATGAAGCCTCACTCGAAAATGTAATGCACTGCATTGCAACCATGCTTTTATTGAAAATACCATCAAAAATAATTTCTGCTTCCTTGGGCAAACTGACCAATATCGAAATGCGGCTGGAGCTTAAAAAAGGGATCAATAATTGCTATTTGATCGATGATTCCTACAACAACGATCTCGGAGGCCTTCAGATTGCAATTGATTTTTTAAAAAACCTGCCAGGCGGAAATAAACGGATTATTCTGTCAGATATCCTACAATCCGGTCTGGAAGAAAAAGAACTTTACCTTCAACTCAATTCCATTCTTGAAGAGAATGATATGTATTCCATGATAGGAATTGGTGAGGGTATGATAAGAAATGCTGCTCTTTTTTCGATTCAATCAGAATTTTTTGAAACTACAGATCATTATTTGAAAGCAATAAAACCTGAAGACTTTAGCAATGAAACCATTTTAATAAATGGTGCGCGGCCTTATGGCTTCGAAAGAATCTCCAACGTATTGTCAGAAAAAATCCACCGTACAGTGCTTGAGATCAACCTGGATGCATTAAATCACAACTTAAACTATTATAGATCCAAACTCAAGGATGGAGTGAATCTGATGGTGATGGTAAAAGCGGCCTCATATGGCAATGGAAGTTTTGAGATCGCAAATTTGCTGCAATTCAACAGGGTAGATTATCTGGCAGTTGCCTACACCGATGAGGGTGTTGAACTGAGAAGGCATGGAATAGAATTACCTATAATGGTAATGAATGTGGCATCAGAGAGCTTTAGCAACATCCTTAAGCACAACCTGGAACCGGAAGTGTATAGCATCAGTCAGCTGAAACGATTGATTGATTTTGTCAGAAATGAAAAAAGAAGCATCAAAATCCATATAAAAATCGATTCAGGAATGCATCGATTGGGTTTTGAAAATAAGCATATTGAAGAGCTTACAACAATTATAAAAGCAAATCCTGCCGTTCAGGTGGCGAGTATATATTCGCATTTAGCCGGGGCTGATGACGCCAGGCACAATGATTTTTCAAAGTCCCAGGTCGAGGAGTTTTTGCAGCTCGCCAATGAAATCGAAAAAGCACTCCAAATCCATACTTTAAAACATATCCTGAATTCCGCGGGGATTTTACGTTTCCCGGAATTTCAACTCGATATGGTACGGCTCGGTATTGGTTTATATGGATTTGAGGCCAATCAATTGGAACAGGATGAACTGTTGCCAATCAGCACCCTGAAAACAGTAATTTCGCAGATCAAACACGTGAAGAAAGGGGAGACAATCGGATATGGACGAAAAGGAATTACCATTCAGGATACGAAAATAGCTACCATTGCCATTGGGTATGCCGATGGTTTTTCGCGGGCGTTCGGCAATGGAAAAATTTCACTTTTAGTAAATGGAAAGCCGGCTCCAGTTATTGGCAATATTTGCATGGATATGTGTATGCTTGATGTGACCGGAATAGATGCCAAAGAGGGTGATGAGGTGATTGTATTTGGAGAAAATCCAACTGTCAAACAATTAGCGGATGCAATTGATACTATTCCATATGAGATTTTAACCAATATCAGCAATAGGGTAAGCAGGGTCTTTTATAGTAGTTAATTAGAGTTTGTCCATATTGTCCGATCTCTGCGTTACGCTTGTTTCTGAAAAACTCATTTACATACGTAAACTCCGTTT
>JAUUZS010000514.1 GCA_030589835.1 Cyclobacteriaceae bacterium | reverse complement strand
ATTGGCTCATGAAAAGTTGAGTTAGTGGATCTTTTATTACATGATAAGAATTTCGGATACATTTGGTAAAATCACCTTTTACCAGGAGGACTTGATTTACTAATCGATAATTATTCTAAACTCATCGAAGCATAGTAATTACTGATAATTTTTCTCATAGGGAACAAGGGTGTTGCCATTTGATGAAATGTTCATAATCAATACAATATTCAACTCCTATTGCCTCAATTCCTTACGGTAATCTCATAGACATAATCTAGTGCCTTGTCTCAAAAAAGCGATTATACCAGGATCGGGAAGTATATTTGCACTTGTAAATTTCAAACACGACAATTTTATTTTATTAAAACAAAAAATAAATGAATACCAGGATTAATAGTGGCTTCAGGCCGAAAGTTATGTTGATTGCGGCTTTTTTAATGGCCTTTGTGGGGTCGTCAGAGGCCTTTTCGCAGGCATCGAATGTTTATAAAATACAATCATTATTTTTATACAATTTTGCCAAGCATGTCAAATGGGAAAACACAGATAGCGAATCTTTTACGATCGGAGTCTATGGAAACTCTACTGCCTTTGCAGAGATCAAGAAAAACCTGGAGAGCAAATCTATTTGGGGGAAAAACATGAAGATTGTCAATATAGGCTCACGAAATGAGCTAAATAATTGCCATATGGCTTATATTCCGAAATCAAATAAAAAGAAAATATTAGACATGATTGGAAATGCTGAATTGTCCAACACTTTGTTGGTTACTGAAGATGACCTGATGAATGATGGTGCAGCAATAAGTTTTATTTTTGAACAGAAAAAAATGAAATTTAAAATCAGCAAAACAAAAATTGAGCAGGTAGGATTAAAAGTGAGCGGTACCTTACTATCCATAGGAATCCCTGTATAAGCAATACAATATTTAATTGTTCAAAAAAGCCTTTCCTTCATCCGGAAAGGCCTTTTTTGTTATGCATCCAGGATTGCATGATCCTATTCCTGAATGACCTATGGCAACCAACACCCGGACTTACAGATCGCTCATCATCCGATGTATTGGAAAGGGTAGTTCAAGTATTCAACCGTAAAATTCACTTTTGCTTTGAGTGCCTTAATTGTGCAAAATAATTCAATAGTAATGTTTTTGCGTTACACTCAATACTATTTCCTGGGATCGATATACGTTTTCCATACCTTCAAATTAACAAAGTACTGATCCTCGGATATTTTGAAATCATCGGGATCAAGACCCTGAAGCTCGATGGTTTGCATCCGATTTGTTGGGTAGATCAATTCAAACTTACCGGGGGCAGTGGTAACTTTTATGGGCATTTCAAAATTAGCTACATCGGTACGCCAACGGTATGATGCTTTGACGGCGTCACCTTTTTTAGTGATGCCGATGATCAAAGTTGGTAGTTCTTTATGCCTGAAATACTGGTTAAAAAAGTAGTCCAGATCCATTCCGGTTTTTTTATTGATATAATCAAAGACCTGCTGTCCGTCGATACACTGATGCCGCAAATCTGTGTTCATTCCTATTAATATTTCTCTCCATAAGTCATCATCGGCAATTACGTGCCTCAAAGTATTCAATACCAATTGGCCCTTGTCATACATATCGCCGGAGCCTTCCATATTTACGTCTTTTGGTCCAATCATTGGTCGGTCATTGCGCACATTCTGCTTTTTGCCATTGATGTATTTCATTGCTTCATCATAGCCAAAAATATGCTCTACATAAAGTCCTTCGCTATATGCGCCAAAACTTTCGTGTACCCACATATCCGCTACATCGTTGGTGGTGATGCTGTTTCCCCACAATTCGTGGGCTGTTTCGTGAAGGATGATAAAATCAAATTTTATCCCAACTTCCGATGAAGCTGTGCCGTTGTATCCATTTAAATATCGATTGCCATATGCCACCGCTGATTGATGTTCCATGCCCAGGTGCGGACTTTGAACCAGTTTATATCCATCACGCATAAATGGAAAAGGGCCAAAGTATGTGTAGAAAAATTCCATCATGGGTTGTACCTGTGCAAATTGCCTTTTTGCTTTCTCCAGCTCCTGGGGGATGACATAATAATCCAAGCTCAATTCACTCCCGTCGGCACCTTTAAAGACATTGCTAAAATGTGCAAATTTCCCGATGTTTACCGTTACATTATAGTTGTTGATGGGATAGCTAACAAACCAATCATATTTTGTCCAGTTTTTGTTTATTTTGGTGCTTGCCCTCAGCGTACCATTGGAAATATTTTTCAGTCCTTCAGGAACGGTCACGCTGATCAGCATGCTGTCCGGCTCATCGGATTGGTGATCCTTATTTGGCCACCAGAGACTGGCACCGGTTCCCTGGCAGGTCACAGCAACCCATGGATTGCCGACACTATCCTTTTGCCAGATAAACCCGCCATCCCAGGGAGGTCTTTTGGCAACGATGGGTGAGCCACTGTAGTCAATTTTTATCTGATGCAAAGCACCCTTTTCCAATTTACTTGGCAGATCAATAAACACGGCATTAAATTCCCGCCTGAAGTTCAGTTTTTCTTTTTCATTCAAACGAATGCCCTCAATGTTCATATTTTCGAAAAGATCTACCTGTAGTAAATCCGTATCTTCCATAATTTCAAAATGGATGGAATTGGAGCCAACAATAGTTTTGGATTCCGGATCAATCCTGACATCAAGGTGATAATAATGCACATCGTAGCAAGTCCGTGGAGGAGTAAGTGTTCCCCTCAGGGAATCTTTTCTGGTGAAGATGGTCTGCGTTTTCCCCAGCTGGGCATGCGCCGAGAAGGCCATTAGCAAGATGATAAACGAAAGATAAAAGATTGAGTATTTCATACGATCAATAATTAATGACTTCAATGCGCAACAGTGATGAAAGAATATGCTAGAAGGCAAAGCCATCTTAGTTGTGCTGCCACGAAATTAATGGAAATAACATACTTGAATTAAAGTATTTGACAATATTCAATTATTCACTTCTAGCTATTTGGTGAAATAGAAACATGATCTAAGAAATAAATAGATTTTTAGAGGTAGTTTTCCAAAAGAGTGAAGTATATTGATTAGAATTAAACTTTATACCTATGAGCATTAAAAATTTAATATTTTCATTTTTATTAATTGCCTCCTTTTCGATTTCCTTTGGCCAAAAGCAGGGGATCACAGTAGAGGAATTTGTTTTTGAAGAGGCACCTTTCAAAGAGTGTCATGCGTCAACGATTGCGGAAACACCAGATGGATTAATCGCTTCCTGGTTTGGCGGAACAAGAGAGAAAAACAAAGATGTTGAAATCTGGACAAGCAAAAAAAATAATGGAAAATGGACCAACCCTGTTTCTGTAGCTAACGGAATACAAAATAAAAAGCTGAGACACCCATGCTGGAACCCTGTGCTGTACCAAGTGCCAGACGGACCGCTTCAATTATACTACAAAGTTGGCCCATCGCCAAGAGATTGGTGGGGTTTGCTGATCGAATCGAATGATGCAGGGGAATCGTGGGGTGATCCCATAAAGCTTCCT
>JAUUZS010000486.1 GCA_030589835.1 Cyclobacteriaceae bacterium | reverse complement strand
TACAATTAATGTGCTTATTACTAATGACTTACAATATTATAAAATTTACTATATGCCTAATAACCAATACTTTATCATATCCATTTAAGAGCATTTTTTCCTCTGTGGAACTTTGTGACTTCTCCGTAAAACTCTGCGTAATAGCCCTGCCTCGCCGGCAGGCGGGTATTTCACAAAGTCACTCAGAGAAGACACAAAGAGACTCAAATAAATTGTATCACAAAAAACATTGTTTTTCACTCAATTAAAGGTATTTAATTTGGTGCGAAACTTCAGTACAAATACAATAGGCTTGGTTCCGGCCAGATCTGATTTAGCTCAGCTAACAAAGGAGGCAAACAAAGCAACAGTATGCATAAGAAAAAGAGGTTTAACAACTTTCATTCTTTTTGCATTCATTAAGCCCCTAAATCCCACCGCCGAAAATACAATCCCTGTCGCACGATGGGTAAGGTTTTATATTCAATCTCTTTCATTTCATCTCCAGTCAGAGGTGCGAATTCGGAGGCGATTTTAACATCCTCTTCTATTTGAGCCACATTGTCAATACCAATAATTGTGGTACTAACCGGTAAACTCATGTTATAGGTCAGTGCCTCCTTGATCGTAATCGTACCTGGTATTTTGGTGGCCAATCGTTTTGGTTGTTCCTCAATAGGTGGTGGAGCCCAGGACGAAAGCATCCGACCCCGTGTAGCTACTTTCATCCCAATGATTGCAATCCCCTTTTTTTGTGCTTCAGGCAGCAGGTAATTTTTAAAGCTCAGGTAATGAATATCTGCAGCATTGACCGCAAGCAATATCTGATCGAAAGGATAATTCTTAATGGCTTCTAATAAAATCAATGGTTCAAAATGCCCTGTAATTCCGATGTGCCGTATCATGCCCTCAGATTTCGCTTTTTCCATAGCCTTTAGCGCACCATCCTTTGCAAATATCTGATCCAGTTGATCTTTGGTTTTTACGTTATGCAATTGCCATGTGTCAAGATGATCAGTTTGCAAATTTTTCAAACTCTCTTCCAGCAACCTCATTGAGCCATCATAAGTGCGGTCGTGGGTTTTTGTGGAGAGCCAAACCTCGTTTCTTCGGGTTTTCATTACCCTACCAATATTTAGTTGGCTCTGTCCGCGTCCATAAGAAGCGGCTGTATCGATATAATTGACCCCAAGGTCAATTGCCCGATTGATGATTTTTGCCGACTCCTCTTCCGTACCTTGTTGCTCAATAGTAGCCTGACCTCCAAGACTCAAAATACCTACTTTGAAACCTGTCTTCCCAAAAGAGCGGGTCGGCATGGCATTGTAAGTTCTTTCGTTGAATGGGTTTTTATCATTTTTCTTTAGAGGGACAGCTTTCTTTACATTTTCAGAAGCAAACGCACTTCCAACAGTAACGGAAGTAGCAGCTGCAACTAAACCAGTGCCAATAAATTTTCTGCGATTAATGTTTTTCTTTTCCATGCTTTTATTTATTTGAGATTCATTTAAACCTTGTGAAAAATTATTTCCCGAATTGTTCGGGTTAATTTACTGAAAGCCTAACTTTGATTTTGAAAGTTTCCGCTTCAACAGTCCAGACAGGAATACGGATTTCAATTCGTTTCAAACCTTCAATTTGTCGATCCAGCTTAAGTGGCGCTGGATATAATGAAACTACCGAAACAGTCAGTCCCGGATGCGACAGGTTTTTAAGCTTAAGCGCTTTCCCATCTTGTATTAAAATAGCCCCACCCTTTACTATCTTTACTTCTGCTGTAGTCATCAATTGCCAGGTAATAAATTTCGTTTCTTCTGAAATCTCAATATTATCTTCAATTAGCAATGAAGTTGGGCTGTCCTTTACGAACCTTCGGGAAGCACTTGCCACTTGTCCAGATAAAGTTTGTGACATATCAAAAGTTGCCTCCGGTTGATCTCCGGATTTAAAATCACTTAGCGTGACCTGGCCTTCAACATTATGCAGCGCATTATTCACTGTTATGGTGCTGTGCCCAAAATTATTTTTTGTTAATAAGGTCCATCGCTCACAATCCTGGCATCTGCCCCAGAGGTTAAAACCTGTTTTTTCCAGTGTATTGTAAGATTGATTGCCCGGATCTACGACCCAACGCACGCCATTCAATTCAAAAATAAAGGATCCTCCATCCATATTTCCGTGGTTTACCATTCCGCGGCCACCTTTCCCTCCAAAGTAGTAGTTGTGGCGATCATTTTCTTCACCTGTGAAAAACACTACCGGATTGGCTCCTTCCCCTTTCCAGGCAGTGGGTACTTTTATTTCACCTTTTTCCTCATATTGGGCCAACCAGACTAAGCCAGCACCGTCAAGACGACTCAATTTTCCCATATCCTTGGCAGGTCTGAGGAATCGATCTTTTTCAAAAAAAGTCTTATTCCCGGTTTTGGCAGCAAACCACGCTAAGGTCACATCACCATTTTTACTTCTTCTATCGCCGCAATCTGCAAAATTGTAATACCAACCCGAAGGAGCATTGGCAAGTGAGCGAAACACAGCACTTTCTTTAAAGGAAGGATATTCAAGATGTCCGAAATCCGTACCAAAGGCACTCTCGCACATGGCGGCCGTTACTACAGAAAAGCTCGTGCCATAACTCCAATAAGTTGATCCTTCGGGGTACACGCCATCGGGGCCATATTCCGCCAAAGAATGTGGAATGCCGTCCAAGGCACGACGTATAGTTTTGGCTGCCAGCTCAGGATTGACTTCAGCAATGGCGATGGAAGCAGCAATCATCCCTCCATTACACACCTGGTTCCAGTTATTGATTCCGTAGCTCCATCCGGGATTCTTTCCGCTTTCCGGCCAGCTGGGGTTAATGCCTTTTTCTATCAGTGCTTTTTTGGCGATATCTATTGTAGATATGGGCAATTTCTCCGCTGTCCAGTCGAGGGCAAATGCCACAGCCATGGCCATTTCCGCCACATCAAGATAATGTGAAGGATTCCAATCAGAAAAATTACACACAGCAAGCACTTCATCATTAATTCGATCTAAAACATTAGGGTCTTTATCAATCCGATACACCATTCCCAGCATATTGATTCGGTAAAGCATATTTCTGGAGATTGAAAGTAGCCTGCGACCGGTCATGTTTCTTTCCAGCAAGGGTTGTTTTTGTATTTCAAGGGCATTGAGCTTAATGGCCTTGTACATGTTTTGAGTGACCGGATCAGATTTGAGTTTTAGCATTAAGTGCTGCTCAATTTCATCATTCAACACCAAACGGGGACTACTTTTTCGAAGATTTTCTTTGAGGTACTGAACAGTGATAGGATTCTCAAGCTTTGCTAGTTTGCCTTTTTCGGATGCAGAAAGCAAGGAGGGCAGGCCAATAAAAACCAGCAAGCTGATTAGCGGAACAATGAATCTTATTTTTCTCATCGCAATTATGTGTATTAAAAACAGAACCTTTTTAAGCTTTTCAATTGGCAAATGAATGTCTAACGGAATTATTAAACAAAATCCATAAAAAAAGCCTAAATCACAAATAATAAGCGATTTAGGCTTCAAATTTTGTATTTCACACCAACTCACCTCATGGTAAGAAAGCCTGAATAACCAATTAGGCTCTATTCATTAAACCACACTTGGTACCACATATGGCTCCCGGTAATTTCGAGTAAGCATATCGTTGGCACCTTCATTGTTAATAAATTTCTCCGTCGTAGGATTAAATTCCAGCGACTGACCACCTAATCTGTATGATATATTTGCTAATTGAGGCAGGGCAGATGAAAGGAACCCTTCATAAATATCACATGTCAAATCAGATTTATTGCCTGAACGCACAGCCGCAATAAAGTTGGCATAATGACCTCCTCCTCCCGGAGCAGCCAAATATTCCACCACTTTATCCGTGCCACCATCAACTTCTG
>JAUUZS010000122.1 GCA_030589835.1 Cyclobacteriaceae bacterium | reverse complement strand
AGGGGAATCTTTACGAAAAGGTATTTTAAAAAATGAATAATTAATTATTTTCCCTATTATTACAGCATCTTTCAAAGTGGCACCATTTGACCGAAATCACTGGCATGGTCTGACCGAAATAGCCATATGTTGCAACCGATAGTGAAAGAACTTGAACTGAATATTATTGAGAACCGAAAACCTTGGTTATACGAATTTAAAGTACTTGATTAACAATGGAATTATTAAAAATAAAACGGCATACAATAAATAGGACTATGAGCGGTCTGTAAGAGCCAACGAGTAGTCCTACCCCAAAGGCGCAAGCTTCCCGCTTGTGCTACACCCTCTGGTCATAAATTTTCCATGACCTAAAATTCCTTGCTACACCATCTGGAAAATGAATGCTTTTCATGTGCACATATCTTTGAGAAACGCTGTGCCAGTCCTCCCGCTCACACTCGCGCGCGTTTGCAACGCGTGTGCATAATAACAGGCACAGGGAAAATCTTGCAAGAGAGAAAATAACGGATACCAAGTAAAAATAACAGCAAGCATTAAAAAAGGTACGCGTCACAGACGCGTACCAGCGGAGTCAGACTTTACAAAAATGGCCTATTACTTCTGTTCTAAAATTCCAATCGCGTTAGTATAATAAAACTCTCGCTGGTCGTAACATCAGTTAGGCCACTTCCAATTTCACCTGGAATTTTGTTTGTCCGGTCGTAGGACCGCTTCGCTTAAGCTACGACCAGTGGGAGGTGGGGTGTCAAATATGTGGCATATATACAAATATCTTCACCCCATATTTGACAAGTACCTCCCCCCAATATCCTCAGAGTCCCTTTCAGGTTACTCTGAGGGGGAGCTGGGACTAGTAAATTTTACACCCCACCTGTCAGGCCTGGAATGGCAATAAAAAAGTAGGCTGTTGCAAATACTGTCACCATTTGATAAACATTTTTGCCGGAAACTATGTTAGCCTTCTATTACCTGAATACATCACTTGAAAAACAACCATTAAAAACCACCTAAACAATCGAAAACCTAAGTACCTTAAGCATCAGCACGATCATACGCGAGAGAGCAATTCACCAGGATCCTTCGAACACAGCGAATCGCCTTATCTTCATTCGTGGCAGTCCATGTCTATCGAATTATATAAAACCTATTCTGACAATATGCAGCATGGAATCTGCATGCAAATAATAGTTAACAAATCACTAAACAAAAATAAAAAAAATATGAGTAAACAAACTGAATCAGATAAACGGGATTTTGTCACGCAAGTGGCCAAAATCATGGAGAACAATGCGCAGCTGCTTATCGAGAAAAAGTATGACCCTGCCGATAAAGTTGCCGAATTAACGCAACAAGGTACAGATGCCGATAATGCGGAAGCCAAGCAGACTGATGCGGATAAGGCGGCTAAAGATGCCACAGCGCTTGCCAACACGACCCTGGGGGTGGCCTATAACAATGCCTCAGCCGCTATTGAACTCATTGCCGGCTTGTTGGGCAAAACGCATAACTTGGTGTTGGAACTTAGAAAGTTACGTAAATAATACTGAGGCAGCTTGAGATCCTCTCCCGGTAGGAGGCTTTTCTCTGTCTTATGTGATTGTGCAATGACTAAGGATGACCTTAATTCGCTGGGGGCCATCCTTTTTTTTGTCATAAAAATGAGCACTTGAGCTAAATACATGCCTTCCGGGCCAGTAAAGGCACTTTTGGCATTGAGGGATAACTCCTCGCCCCCAGGGGATAAGGCCGCACCCCTTGTTGATGATCCTTCGCCCCAAGGGGATAGCCATCAGCCCCCGCTTGACATGCTTGCGCCCCAAGATACGTGCTCCTCGAAACATGTTTCTTGATCTTTCCCCAAAGTTTTGAGTCTTTGTATTCAGGGGATGATACCGCGCCCCTCCTTGACAGGCTTGCGCCCCTGGTTGATGACGCTTCGCCCCCGCTTTTTGGCCTTCGTACACGCCTGATGATCGTTAGCCCCCAGGGGCTGAGACTATAAAACCTGGGGATATACCTTGAAAACAGGGGGATTGCTTTGCGTATTCATTGGAGAGGCTTGCGTCCCTAGAGTCTGTCTATAAACTCGGTGTCTGGTTCAGAAAGTTTGCAATCAAGCCTCGCCTTCCTTAGTACGGCGGACAAGGGCTTGCGCAGCTCGAAAAATGTTAGTCCCGACAGAATCGTCGGGATGACCATTTTGAGGGCAAGCCTGCCTACCTTTAGGCAGGCGTAACGCAGATAGCAGACTTTATGGACAGACTCTACTTACATTCCGTATTCTCCAAGGCAAAAAAGCGACCGCCATTCACGAAAATCTTGTCGTCCTTGATTTCTAAATCCAATACCACATCAGCGTTTTTTGTAAAGTAAAGGTGAAGCTTGCCTTTTTCTCCAACTCCCTCAGCTGTCCATGTGCCTTTCTTTTTTCCTTCATACGCTCTATCCTCCACCTTCAGCATTCCTTTGGTCTTGATCTTTGAGCGGAAGGTTCTGTCTCCGCAAAGCCAAACCTCATTTTGCTCTTTATATTGCGTGCTGGACAAATAGGACATCAGGTATTTATTTTTTAAAAATTTCGGCCAATCAAAATAACCATAAATACTGCCTATACTTGGCTCTTCTACAAGCGATGATGCTACCAGCTGATCAAAATTCTTTCTATACTCCTCATACTGGCTTACCGGGGACAACAGTGATAATGTAATGGTCCATCCATGGCCTCCATCTATCGCCACTGCATAGCCCACAAAAGGTTCCCTTGAGCCAACAACCTCAAAATCCCCGGACATTTTATTGCCTTCAATTCTCGGTTCTCCTTTAAGTGAAATAACGATTTCGTCGGTGAGCGAAAGATCATAATTCCATTCTTTTTGGAGTCTGTTTAAATCCAAAGGATTTGCATTGATAAACATATAGCCATTGGTATTTCCATTGGGGATCATCAGAAATACCTCCTCCTCTTGCGGCAAGGTACCAAACCATCCGTTTGGTACAACGCCTTTATACCCAACCAAAGGAGCGAAAATCTCCTTCCCTTGTTCATAAATGGAACCTGGCTTTAAACGATCCTGGGCAATTCCTGAAATCGTAAGGATCAGGAATGAGATAAGAAGAAGTGGAGCTTTCATTTTTTAATTGCTTGAAAAGATATTAAAGATAATTTATTAATAGCAAAGAATATGAAAAATAGCAATATTCAATCGTCTGAGGGAATATCACACTTTATAATGAAATACTAATCCCCTGCAAATGAAACCTCTTCTATCTGGTTTTGTTTTGACTAATCCAACAAAATCAAGCGCAGCCGCCCTGAACTTTTCTTGGTTTTCTCACTTTTGGCTTTGAATGAAAGCGTTCCAGGGATTTTGCGAGGTCAATCATTTGTATTCCCGATTTTAAACGGAAATTATATAAATTGACCATGTCTTTGCCTGCATCTTCCAAAGGTTTTTGAGGGCTGAAAAACATCTTCTGAAACTCACTATTTGTACCATTCAAAATATAATCGTCCGTTCTGCCAAGTACCTGCGAAAGAGCGAAAGCCTTTTTCGTTTTATTAATATCATCCGAATAAAAAACATTCTTTTTATGCTTTTGCTTAAAGTAAGTTTCCCATTCCCTGTTCAGCATACTATCTAAAGGGATATTAATTGATAACGGCAAATGCGAGGCTTTATATGCTTCTGGAGACCTCACATCGATAATATTCCATTTGTAATAGTTATTTACAATTTCAAATGCCATTTTATCCGCATCCAAGGATTTTGCCTCGGCAGCTTCTAAATTTACCGGATCACTGACATGGGCTTCTATTCTTTCGAGCCGGTTAGGCATAAAAGCTGTCACGGCAATAATAAAAATGGGTACAAGAGCCACTAAGGTCATCCGGATTACTTTCTTTTTTGGCAATTCAAAAACTGTATTATTTACCCTTGATTCAATGTATGAAACCAGGACAAAAATACCGACTGCCATGGCCGATAAAAGCAGGGCGAAACTAAATTGTGACATCCCCAACATTTCGGGCATGGTAACTGCTCCTAATGCCCCTTCAAAGTACATTTCCGATATCAAAGGGTAGATTTCCATAAAAAAGTAAATCCCCAGGAAAGATCCCAATACAAAAGTAATGCCGTCCAGCTTACCAATTGCAGAGGCACACAAGCTCGTTCCAGGGCAAAAACCGCCAATGATAAAACCAACGCCCATGACTATTCCTCCAACAATTGCCGACTTAAGGAAGGTGGGATTTACATAAATAAGACTGATATCCAATAAGCCAAAATGACCGAAAGCCAACACACCAATCATGGCGGTGATTCCGGCAGTAAAAAATACTTTAAGCACTACAAAGTTGTAGCCGTAAAATAACCCCACCAGTTTTTTAGAGTTTGAAAATCCTGACTGCTCCAAAATAAAGCCGAAGCCAAAGCCAAGAATTATAGCAATGATCAAATCAAATTCATCACTGATTATCGAAGGAACCAAAGGACCCATATTATTAATATTTTAAAATGTTAAATCCACAATTTTCTAAAAAAATAGGCTACCAGGTAGGCAGACCCGAAGATCGCTATCATGGTCAGGATGCCGCCGAAAGACATGACAGCCATGCCACTGAGCGCTGAGCCGCTGGTGCAGCCTCTGCCCAGCTGAGAGCCGAGCCCAAAAAGGATGCCGCCGATTCCTGCCATCAACAATCTTGTTTTGTTGGTAATTTTCACTCCTTTATCTATTCTAAAACCAACCCTGTTGGAGATGATCCCCGAAAAGAACGCTCCGATTACCACGCCTATAATCTCAAAAAACAACCAGGTGTTAAGTGGATTGCCTGTATGTGTCTGGGCATATTGCAAATAGTATGTTCCGCTTCCCCATTGGGAGGGTTGAAAAGTTTTTACCAGCAGCAAAACGATAGACTTGACTCCTCCGCTCGCACCAAGCCCACGACCAGTGATATATATGGTGATGAGCAGCAATATTCCAAGTAAAAAACCGGCTACATATGGATTCATATATGGCCGCATGTTTACATCTTCTTTTTTCATAATTATAATTTTAAAAAAATATCAGGAGACAGGTGCTGACTCTTTCTTATTCTCGTTTTTATCTTCTTCGTGATCTTCTTCAGGCTCAAATTCTTCATACCCCGTAATCATGGCCTTAATATTTGATGTCAGCGTATCACCGGTTGTGGTCATATACACATGAACGATCAGAAAGGTGATGAGCATAAAGGCCCCAAAGGTGTGCCAGGTGGCGATGCCTTCCAGCGGAATGTCACTGGTTACGATAATGTCATTCGCATCGATGTGCTTATACAGCATGTACATGATCCCGGTGATGACCACCAAAGGGATCAGCACGATTTTAAAGCTCAGGTAGGTGAGCACCTGAAGTGGATTAAGCTTGTGAAGAACCGTTCTATTTGTCGGATGAGGATCGTTTTTAAAAATCCCAATAGAATAATATAAAATCTGGTCTTTCAGTTTTTTAGCTGTCGGGATATATTGCCTCCATTCTCCGGTGGCAAAATGCCAGAAAATGGCAAATACAATGAGTGCCAGCAGCAGGTTGGCGGCCACCCGGTGATAAACAACGGCATTATTATATCCAAATACTTGAATTGAATCATGCACTTCAAACCCTGTCACACTTAAAAACATGATTAAACTGGCTTGCGACCAATGCCAAAACCGTTCAAATCGTTTATAAATATATTCCTTTTTCATTTTTTTTATTTTTTACAAAACCCGATTACTTGTGGGCAATTCATCATTTCTTTGTGTAATCCTATAATTGTTCCGGCTATGCCGCCTGCTGGTGAGGAGGTTTCATGTGCACCAACTTGATTTTGTATTCTACAACATCATTTATTTTTGTATCTATTTTATTCTTGCTAATGGTTTATTCTTTCTTTTCCCCCGAGGCAATGCTTTGGATTCGGTCAAGCTTCACGTTGTTTGAGAAAAACCGGGCCGAGCCATGAATAATTACCCCGATAAGGGCCAGGATTATCGAAAACCTTCCTATCGCATCAAGGAATGGATTATTGTCCCTTCCCGGCAGATAGAAATCATTCAGGTTTGCAAGCCTGCTATTTGTACTGTTATGGCACTCGGAGCAAGATAAGGATGACTCTTTGGGGGACACCATATGATTTATTGGCCAGTACATCTCGGTTTCTATAAATCCATATTCTCCACTAAAGGGCAATCCAATCCTTTTCATGCCGGCAGTAGCCGCTGTTTTCCAATCAAAATCACTCCAATATGCGCTGTCACCAACGTTGGGCGAATACAGTTTTGGCTGAATCAGCATTTTATTTTGTGTGTCGTAAATCTGATCCCCACGGTGTACTTTTACCGGGATGATCTTAGACTCCGGATCGCTGTGCGACCCATGTAGCTGGTTCATTACCACAATTTTTGTATCATCTATTGTATCTCCTAATAAATAATGATCAGAAGTCCCGTTGAACCACATGTATTCGGGTTCCACATTTCTTTCCCAGACAAAGCTACCTTTGATTGACATGTAATCGTGGTTGCCAAGGCTGTCCTCTTCGTGATAGGGTTTACCATCTTTCAGCTTACCGGCTTCAGACCATAGCCAACTCATTTTGGTAGAATTTACTTTGGCATATGTGGGGATATGACATGTCTGGCACGATACCTTTGAGGTATGCGTGTTGAGCAATTCATAATGATGTGGCGTATTGGTATGACAAGATTCGCAGGTAGCCCTGTTTACATTATTAGAAGATACAGAATATAGTTTTCCGCTGATGTTATGATTTGTAGTGGTATGGCACGCGGTACATTCCATATCCATACCATTAGCGGCCATATGCACATCTACCTCTCTTGTGCTTCCTATTAATCCTTCTTCAAGGTCACCATGCTTTACATTATTACCGCCACCACTATAAAAGTGGCACGCCCCGCAATTGGCTTTTTGGGGATTGCCAACATGCTGCGCTACCTGGGTAAGGTTTACCTCTCTATCCGGGTAGCCGGCCATGGAAGACCCTTTAATATACTCCTCGCTCATATCATGGCACACCATGCAATCGACATTCATTTTATTATCGAAGTCAAAATGATCATCGCTCATGCCAAAACCGATGTGGCATTTGGCACATGCCTGTTCGTTGCTTTCGGCGCCTATACAAAAGTTATTGAGGATATTTTTCTTTCCAAGGCTTTTTATCCCTCTTCCTTCGATATAGGACACCCTCTCCCAGTTCCAGTGAGCAGAAGCCATAATTTCCTTGTGTGTACCGTTGTGGCATGACAAGCAGGCGCCGGTAACCTCCTGTGGAGTTTTAAATGCTTTTTGCAGTTCCGGGAATAAACTGTGATCAACAGACGAGCTATCTTTCAGGGCATATTTGATCTTTAGGGATTCAAGCTTGACATTTGGCTCCTCGTCCTTGTGAAAGTAATTGATTGCTAAAAGTCCTAAAAAGCTATAAACAAAGACAAGAATTATATTTCTTGCCATTCTGATCGACATCTTATCCATACCCGAATTCTCTAAAAATTTATCAACAGATACAAAATTAGATCACAGGCAAATGGCGAGTATGATATATATCACATTGAGTTTATTGTATTTCTGCTTTTTTATACTTCAAACATGGGAGGAAAAATATCACTTGCCTGAATAAGGGAAAGTACAAATCTATGCTGGCTTATCGCTGTGCCAATATATAAAAAATGATATGTGATGTAAATCACACTATAATTGTACTTTTTTAATTTTTTAATTTTCCAACAATCCTCTTTTTTTAAAGGACGGATCGTATCATTCATGACCAAAATCATGTTTTTAGTTGTAAATTTTATTTTCCTTTGAATTTAAAATTATAACCATTCTAAGATTTTTCTTGTGTGGTTGCTGTTATTGAAAGGAAAATTTAGCTTCCTTCTCAACTTAAACTATAAATAATGAAACAATCCAGGAGAGAGTTTTTGAAAATTTCCAGCCTTGGCTTAGGAGGCGTGGCGCTGGCAGCTCCTTTGTTTAGCTGGGCAGATGGAGCTATTGTCTCCGATGAAAATCCACTAGCCGATGTCGTCAATCGCACTCCCACCTATTGTGAAGTGTGTTTCTGGAAATGCGCAGGTTGGGTATATAAAAATGATGAAGGAAACATCTGGAAAATCATTGGAAATGACGAGGACCCTCATTGCAACGGCAGGCTGTGCCCGAGAGGCACCGGTGGAGTTGGTATGTATTACGATGAAGACCGACTGAAAACCCCTTTAATAAGAAGAACCATTGATGGCAAGCAGCAATTTGTCGAGGCCAGCTGGGATGAGGCTTTAGATGTGGTGGCAAAAAACCTGAACAAGTTAAAAGAAAAGTATGGCGCCGAATGTACTGCATTATTCACTCATGGTTCGGGAGGGAAATTTTTTGGGGATTTACTCAAAGCTTTTGGTTCCACAAATATCACAGCACCATCATTCGCCCAATGCAGGGGGCCACGGGAAGTTGCTTTCCTGGCTACCTTTGGAGAAATTATTGCCTCGCCGGAGCGAGTGGATATCCGCGATACAAAATGCCTGGTATTGATCGGCTCACACATCGGTGAGAATATGCACAACGGTCAGGTACAGGAAATGTCGGATGCTATTGATAAAGGAGCAACCATTATCACCGTTGATCCAAGGTTCTCGACCGCTGCTTCAAAATCAAAACATTGGTTGCCAATAAAACCAGCTACCGATATTGCCTTGCTATTGTCCTGGATACATGAAATAATATATAATGAATGGTACGACAGGAAATATGTAGAGAAATACTGCTATGGTCTTGAAGAGCTTAAAGAACATGTAAAAAACTATACTCCTGAATGGGCATATGGTATTACAACAATTAAACCGCACGTAATCAGGGAAACTGCCAAGGAAATGGCCAATGCTTCTCCTGCAGTAATCATTCATCCGGGACGCCACGTCACCTGGTATGGAGATGATACTCAAAGATTACGGACTGTAGCTATCCTAAATGCATTGCTTGGTTCATGGGGGAGACGGGGTGGATATTACAGCCCGGAGAAAAAATCATTACCAAACTTTCCACATCCTGAGTATCCTAAGCCTAAGAAAACATGGCGTGATGCACATCCTGATGGCAAGTATAATCTTGCAATCGAAGTGGTATCCAATGATATATGTGATTCCACGATACCTTCGCCTGATCAGGAATGCAATTTCAAAGCATGGATTGTAAATGGAACGAACCTTATATTCACGCTTCCGAATCAAAAGAATACATTGGAAGCCATACAAAACCTTGATTTCATGGTGGTAATAGACACTATGCCTATGGAAATCACGGGTT
>JAUUZS010000260.1 GCA_030589835.1 Cyclobacteriaceae bacterium | reverse complement strand
GAAACCCCCTTTTGCTTTTCATTGCAGGCGATCAAAAGGTTCATTTTCATGATTTTACGCCTAAAGTTGGGTTTATCGAGTTTGGTTTCCAATATGGCTTCATACAATTCCTGTAGCTGTAGAAGCGTAAACTTTTCGGGAAGTAAGTTAAATCCTATTGGCTCATATTTTACCTGTCGCTTCAATCGGTTCCACGCAAATTTTAAAATTTCATCGTGATCATAGGGTAAACGGCTGATATCATTTATGCTGAACCAACTCACATCCTTTGCGGTAAACCCGGGAATAAGTTCGTAGTTTTCCGGGCGGGTTAGGGCATAAAATGCAATGGTAATTACCCGCTTTACGGGATATCTATCTACGTTTCCAAAGGCCTTTAATTGCTCTAGGTAGAGTTCTTTTACTCCCGTGAGGTCCTTTAACAATCTGGATGCTGCGGTATCTACATTTTCATTATAGGCAACCCAACCACCGGGAAGTGCCCAACGGCCTTTGATAATTCCTTCTCCATGCTGAACCAAAAGTACCTTAAGTTTTGATTGCTGAAAACCAAAAATGATACAGTCAATCGAAAGAGCATCAATTATTTCAGAAGAAAAAATATTATGATTTTCTTGTGACATGTATAGGTGGCTATAATAATTTTATTCAATTTTAAGGAATAATATTTGGAAATAACAATAAAAAGGCAATAACTTGTAGTCTGTTTGACCATAAGACTATTGGGAATAAGCTAAAATTTGTACAATCTTAAGGTTAATTAGAGTCTGTCTATAAAGTCATTTGTAGGAGCTGGAAAGTTTGGGTTCTAGATTGCGAAGTTCAAATAATGTGAGTTTTTGAGCGTAAATAATCCCTTTGAGAGGGAGCCTGCCTCGCCGGCAAGCGGGCATAACACAGAAACCGGACTATTATAGAAAGACACCATTTAATGGTTAAACAATATTTCAGAATTAAACTCAACTAATATGTTATTAGGATATGATTTAGGTAGTTCATCCATAAAGGCGACATTATTCAATGCTCAAACCGGCGGTGTGGTAGCTTCGGCCACCTATCCAAAGCAGGAGATGGCCATGATATCCAAAAGAACGGGTTGGGCAGAACAAAAACCTGAAGATTGGTGGAAAAACATTAAGCATGCAACCCATGAGTTGCTGTTAAAAAGCCGGGCACAAAAAGACAGGATCAAAGCCATTGGGATCTCTTATCAAATGCATGGGCTTGTTCTGGTCGACAAGGAGCAAAAGGTATTGCGGCCATCCATCATTTGGTGTGACAGCCGGGCAGTGGATATTGGTAAAAAAGCATTTCATGACCTTGGAGGAGAATTTTGCCTCAGTAATTATCTGAACTCCCCAGGGAATTTCACGGCATCTAAACTAAAATGGGTGAAGGATAATGAGCCGGAGATATTTGACCAGGTTTATAAAGCAATGTTACCGGGCGATTATGTTGCGATGAAAATGACCGGTGAAATCAATACCACCACCTCCGGATTATCGGAAGGAATATTTTGGGACTTCAAATCCAAATCAGTTGCAGATAAACTACTTGATTATTACGGTATTGATAAAGATATATTACCGGATATTGTAGGTACATTTTCAGACCAGGGGAGACTTTCAGCTATTGCTGCCGAAGAACTTAATTTGCCAAAAGGGATTAAAATTTCCTATCGGGCAGGTGATCAGCCAAATAATGCGTTTTCACTAAACGTGCTAAATGGCGGTGAAGTGGCTGCGACTGCAGGTACTAGTGGGGTGATTTATGGAATATTAGAAACTCCGGAACACGACCCATTGTCTAGGGTAAATACCTTTGTACACGTAAATCACACCAAAAAGGAAGAGCGATATGGAGTATTGCTATGTGTAAATGGTACAGGAATCCTGAATAGCTGGTTACAGAAAAATCTGGTGCCAGAAGCATCATATGAAGAAATGAATGAAATGGCTATGAGTGCACCTATTGGAGCAGATGGGCTTTCATTTTTGCCATTTGGAAACGGAGCGGAAAGGATTCTGGAAAACAACAATACAGGCGCACAATTATCTGGTCTGAATTTTAACCGACATAACCCATCTCATATCCTTCGTGCAGGTCAGGAAGGTATCGTATTTGCATTAAATTATGGGTTCAACATCATGAAAGAAATGGGTATGGAGTTAAAAACTATCCGCGCAGGACATGCCAATATGTTCCTGAGTCCATTATTCAGAGAGGCGTTTGCAAATACAACCAGTGCAACGGTTGAGCTTTACAATACCGACGGAGCCCAGGGAGCAGCCAGAGGCGCCGGTCTTGGCGCTGGAGTTTATGCTAATTATGACGAGGCTTTCAGAGGCCTGAAATCTATTGAAACTATCGAGCCAAGCCCTCCTTTGTTTGGAGCATATGAAGATGCATATGAAAATTGGTTGAAAAATTTAAACATTTAATTTCTTATAATTATGAGTACTACATTTTTTCCATCTGTCGACAAGATCAAATTTGAAGGCAAGGATTCAAGCAATCCATTTGCGTTCAAATATTACGATGAAAACCGTAAAATAATTGGCGGTAAAACCATGAAAGAATATTTCAGGTTTGCCATAGCATACTGGCATACCTTCTGTGGAACCGGTGGTGATCCCTTTGGTCCTGGAACTAAAGCGTTTCCCTGGGATGCAGCAGGAGATGCTGTACAGCGAGCAAAAGACAAAATGGATGCGGCTTTTGAATTCATCACTAAAATAGGAGCCCCTTTCTATTGTTTTCATGATTTTGATTTGGTAGAAGAAGGCAGTTCGATTGCAGAATCTGAAAAACGATTGCAGACAATTGTTGATTATGCCAAAGCAAAGCAAGCAGAAACAGGCGTAAAATTGCTTTGGGGAACTGCCAATGTGTTTTCAAATCCAAGGTACATGAATGGCGCCTCTACTAATCCTGATTTCACTGCCTTGGCATGGGCAGGAACCCAGGTAAAAAATGCCATTGATGCAACGATTGAATTGGGTGGAGAAAACTACGTGTTCTGGGGAGGCCGCGAAGGGTATATGTCGCTGCTAAACACGAATATGAAAAAGGAAGTCGATCATCTGGGCCAATTCCTGGCCATGGCAAGGGACTATGGAAGAAGAAATGGTTTTGAAGGAACCTTCCTGATTGAGCCTAAACCAATGGAACCCACTAAGCACCAGTATGATTTTGATGCCGCCACGGTGATCGGATTCCTGAAAGAATATGGATTGGATAAGGATTTTAAATTGAATATTGAAGTCAATCACGCAACACTTGCCGGCCATACCTTCCAGCACGAACTACAGGTTGCAGCGGATAAAGGCATGATGGGCAGTATTGATGCCAATCGAGGAGATTATCAAAATGGTTGGGATACAGACCAATTCCCAATCAATTTATCTGAACTGGCGGAAACGATGCTGGTCATCCTTGAAGCAGGTGGGTTCACAACCGGTGGGGTGAACTTCGATGCAAAATTAAGGAGAAATTCAACAGACCTTGAAGATATATTTCATGCGCATATTGGCGGCATGGATGCGTTCGCAAGGGGTGTACTCATTGCTTCTGATGTCCTTGAAAAGTCGGATTACAAAAAACTGAGAAAAGAGCGATATGCTTCATACGATTCCGGAAAAGGAGCGGACTTTGAACAAGGCAAATTGAAGTTGGAAGATTTGCGCGCCCATGCGCTGGAAGTTGGTGAGCCAAAGCAAATCAGCGGAAAGCAGGAGATGTATGAAAATATCATTAATCAGTATATATAATTGACATAATTTATACATTTAAAGCTCCAAGTTGAACTTTCAGCCTGGAGCTTTTTTCATATAAAAATAAATTATGGCCAAAGCCTCGGATCCAATAGGTATATTTGATAGTGGAATTGGCGGATTAACAGTTGCCAAAGCTGTAAAACATGTCCTGCCCTACGAAAGCATTATTTATTTTGGCGATACGGCACACCTTCCTTATGGAGATAAATCGACCGCTGCGATACAAGCATATTCCATAAAAATATGTGATATTTTTCTTCAGCGGAAGTGTAAAGTCATTCTGATAGCATGTAATTCTGCCAGTGCTGCAGCAACAGATCTTGTGAAGGAATATGTTGGAAAACGAGCCAGGGTTTTCAATGTAATTGATCCTGTGGTGAATTATATCAGAGAAACGTATCACCAAGCAACCCTCGGTTTGATTGGCACAAAACAAACAGTTGGATCGAAAGTTTATGAAACTAAAATTGAGGGGCTTGAAAATTCGTTAAAGTTGCATTCTTTGGCTACACCATTACTCGTCCCCATGATTGAAGAAGGCTTTTTACAAGGGACCATCAGTCAGGATATCATCAACGAATATCTTAAAAAATCCTTGTTGCAGGAGATAAGTGCCTTGATTCTTGGGTGTACGCATTACCCATTAATCAAGGATCAGGTCAATAATTATTATAATGAGAAAGTGGAAGTTATTGATTCTTCAGAAATTGTTGCTAATTCGCTGAAGGCATACCTCGAGTACAATCTATTGACAAATAATTCAGATCGTTCATCATACGAATTTATGGTTTCGGATTATACCAAATCATTTGAGGAATTGACCAAATTGTTTTTTGGAGAGCAGGTTCACCTAGAGAAATATAAACTTTGGGAATAAGTAGATAAAAGACGGAAGTCAGAAGCACGAAGATAGAAGATGTCTATAAAATTAACTTATTTTTGAAATGAATATAGATTTTGAAAAATATATGGTTGAACCCCCAGTCTCGGCGCAGCGCTAAATTATATTTTTCTATTAACCGAATAAATAAAATTAAAAAATGAAACATTTAACTACCTTATTTCTAATATCATTATTGATGTTTTCCGCTTGTAGCGAACAAAAGAAAAGTGCCAAAGATCAGCTATACGACAGAGTAATGGCGGTACATGACGAGATTATGCCTAAAATGGGCGATATGTCGAAATACAAAAAGCAGCTCAAGGAAAAAATTGATGCACTTGTTGCAGAAGGTGATGAGGCAAATGCAGAAAAAATCGATGCATTAAAAGATGCTGTAGTAGGTCTGGAAAATTCCCACGAAGAAATGATGAACTGGATGCGTGAATTTGATCGTGATTTTGAAGGAATGGTGGAAAAAGAAATTATGGATTATTTAAATAATCAATTTAAGAAAATTGAAACTGTTGGTAAAACAACAAATGATGCGTTGAAAGTCGCGGAGCAAATCCTGGAAAAATAAAATATCAGGAGGAAGTCTATACTAAAGCCAGCTTATATAATAAAACACCCGAATACTCTGAAACTTGAATAGTCTTAATAATTTCTGTAATTCATTGTTTGTCTTTATTCATGTAATAATTATTGTTTATCAATAAATATTTAATGATATTTAGAAAAAATATTGTATCATGAAAACAAATAGAGGTTTAAAGGCGCTACAAATTGGAATTAGCATAATTCTGATTTTCCATATAATTACTGTTTTATTAGTCATCAGGGGTGCTAAATCTGCCTTGAATCAGACTAAAATTGGTTCTGAAGATCTCATCGGTGTTGGAGAATTACACTATTTTGTAAATTTAGGTATAATTGACAAAACGTTTGAGTATGTATATTATCTAGAAAATAATGAACCAATTGAAAGACATCTATACACAACAAAAGTCGCACATTTAAAACCTAACGATATACATAAAGCCGGATTTGATCTGTCGATTGTTACAAATGAAGAATCAAGTGTAACTATTGACGTTCCTATAAACCGGCTACCTCTTATCGTACCCGTAAATATTTCACAGAAAAGTATATTTATTTATTCAGCATCAATAAGTTCCATTCTTTTTATAATGTATTCTTTCTTGATTTTTTACCTGCTAATAAGATTTATTAAAAGTTTAATAAACGGCAATCCTTTTACCAGGAATAATATACGTTTCTTATTTTCGATTGGGATTCTTGTGATTGCATTTCCTGTTTTACAATATATTATTGAATCTTTAGAATTATCATGGATAAAAAATCAATTTAGTTATACAGGATATTCTATTTATTCCGATATATCCTTTCAGTATTATTTATTTGGACTCGGGATTTTAATATTAACAATAACAGAAGTTCTAAGACAAAGTATAAGTATAAAAAAGGAACATGAATTAACCATATAATGGCTATAATAGTAAATCTTGACGTAATGCTTGCAAAAAGGAAAATGCCATTAACGGAACTTTCACAAAAAGTCGGAATAACCATGTCAAATCTTTCTATACTTAAAAGCAACAAAGCAAAGGCAATACGATTCACAACGCTCAATAGTATTTGCGAGATATTGGACTGTCAACCTTCTGATATATTAGAATATCGCAATGAATAATCAATTCTACATCAAACCACGACCAGATACTGTCCAAAACCGTACATTTTTTTGTTTAATATTGAACAATTTTT
>JAUUZS010000261.1 GCA_030589835.1 Cyclobacteriaceae bacterium | reverse complement strand
GGAAGTATTATTCCGATGCGGAAAATTCCATGTATAAAACTTCTAGCGCTTTGGCACTGGAACAATTGAAAGAAAGAAAGGAAGTTGTTTCGCAATTAGATTTGAAAAGAGATTTTTTGGATAGGCAGGAGATCGTTAGGGAAAAGCTGTCGCGCATTATTGGTCCTTTTCCGGAAAAAACACCATTAAATGCCCGGGTAACAGGAGTGATCAAGAAAAAGGATTACCGGGTCGAAAAAGTTATTTATGAATCTATTCCCGGGTATTATGTCACAGCCGGTTTGTTTTTGCCAAACAAAATAAAAGGAAAAGCACCTGCTGTTATTTATGCAAGCGGGCATACGGAAAATGGTTTTCGTAGTGAGACCTATCAGCATGTCATCATCAATCTAGTGAAAAAGGGTTTTGTGGTATTGGCTTTCGATCCTGTTGGGCAGGGAGAGCGCCTGCAATATTATAATGAAAAAGAAGGAAAATCCCGTTTTGGATCAACGAAGGAACATTCTTACCCGGGGGCACAGTGTTACCTTTCGGGATATTCGCCGACAAAATATTTTGTTTGGGATGGTATAAGAAGTGTTGATTATTTGCTTTCCAGAAAGGAAGTTGATCCTGCACGGATTGGCATGACCGGTCGGTCTGGAGGAGGGACGCAAACGGCCTACACTGCTGCTATCGATGACAGGATTCTGGCAGCAGCTCCGGAGTGCTTTATCACTAGCATGGAGTATGTGCTAAAAACCATTGGTCCCCAGGATGCCGAACAAAACTTGTTTCATATGATTAGTGAGGGGCTTGATCATGCAGACCTTTTGGAAGTCCGAGCACCCAAACCCGGCTTAATGATCACGACTACGCGTGATTTTTTTAGCATTCAGGGAGCAAGGGAAACCTATGCTGAGGTCAAACAATATTATGCGGCATTGGGAGAAGGATCGCTAATGAATATGGTAGAAGACGATGACGGTCATGCCTCTACTAAAAAGAATCGTGAAACCATGTATGCTTTTTTTCAAAAGTATCTGGACAATCCGGGTAGCCCGGATGATCTCGAGGTAGAGATTTTTACTGAGCAGGAATTGTGGGCAACTGAGACCGGGCAACTGGCCACATCCCTCAAAGGAGAGACGCTATATTCTTTAAACAAAAGTGTCGTGGAGAGTCAGGTGGAAATGCTGGAGTCTTCCAGATTAATTTCTGATGTACATATTAATAATGTGAAAGCTTCAGCAAAGAAACTTTCCGGTTTTGAATATCCGGAGCGTTTTGGAAAAGCCATATTTTCAGGACGTTATGTTGAAGAGGAATATGTGCTGGAGAAATACATGATCCCCGGAAGTGGGGATTATATGCTTCCTGCTGCTTTGTTTAAGCCTATTAAAAATCGTAAAAATGAAGTAGTACTTATTCTCGATGAGCAGGGAATGGAACATGCCGCAAACAAGGACGGTGTAGGACACGCTTTGCTCCAAAAGGGATATTCCGTGTTGCTTTTTGATGTCCCGGGCATTGGCAGTTTAGGGCCGGGTTATCTGAAAGGGGATGCTTATTTTGACAAAATATCTTTCAATCAATGGTTCGCTGGAATATTAACGAATAAGTCACTTGTGGGCATGCGGGCTGAAGATATCGTGAGGATGGTACATTTTATTAATAGCGATATTGGAGGATTTGAGACTGTTTCAGGGCTTGCTTCGGGGGCAACAGGCAGCGAGCTGTTGCATGCGGCAGTATTTGATAAATCTATCCAAAAGGTATGCTTAGTAAATCCTTTTTTAAGTTTTGCGGATATTGCCTTATCCCATGAGTATATACCATCTTTTATTCCTTCAACGGTAGCAGGAGCCATTGATAAATATGATCTTGCCGACCTGATGGCCTCATTATGTCCACGAAAACTTGCAGTCATTAATCCCCTGACAAGTAGTGGGGAATCCATGTCTAAAGACGATTTCGAACATATTTTGGCATATCCCACCGAGGTATTTGTTCGGCAAGATGTTGCAGGGTATATTCGGTTCTATATAGAAAAAGAAAATAAAATGGTTTATAGCCAGATTATTAATTGGTTAGAATAATTAGTGTTTCAACTTAAAAAAAGAAAATGAAAAATTATTTTTTACTGTTTAGTGTATTGTTGTGGGCTTGCTCCCCTTCACCCGACTTTAAAACTTTTCCGAAGATCGATTCCCACGTACATCTCGAAACGTCAGACGATTCTTTTGTACAGGTCTTGGATGACAATGGATTTAAATTATTGACGCTGGTTACGCGGTCTGAAAGCCCTGAAGTTATCAGAGAAGAATTTGATTATGCCAGGAATCTTTATGATAGTCATCCACAGGCTATTGGCTTTGCCACCACAATTAGTATGGATGGTTTTGGTGAGCCGGATTGGCAGGAAAATACCATTGACTGGCTCAAAGAAAGTTTTAATGGCGGAGCCGTTGCCGTGAAACTCTGGAAAGACATAGGCATGACTTTCAGGAATGCCGACAGCACATTTATCCTGATTGATGACCCCGGGTTTGATCCTATTTTTGATTTTATTGAATCTCAAAATAAAACCCTTGTCAACCATAATGGTGAACCCAAAAATTGTTGGCTGCCTATTGATGAAATGACAGTCAGGGGCGATAGCAGTTATTTCTCAAGAAATCCGCAGTATCATATGTTTCTTCATCCGGATTATCCTTCGTATGAGGAATTGCTCGCCGCCAGGGATCGAATGCTGAAAAAACATCCTAATTTACGCTATGTCGGCTGCCATCTGGGAAGCATGGAATGGGATGTAGAAGAGCAGGCAAAATGGCTTGATGAGTTTCCAAATTATGCATTGGACATGGCTGCCCGAATCGTACATTTTAAAGTTCAGGACAGGGAAAAAGTACGGGACTTTATCATTAAATACCAGGATCAGTTGCTTTACGGAACCGACATCGCCGTGAAGACCAGCAATAGCACCCAAAAAACTTCAGAATCCGTTCAGCGGATTGTAGATGATGTTTGGCTTAAAGACTGGGAGTATTTTACCACCGATCATATCCTGACACAGAACGATAAAGTGAAAGAATATCAAGGGCTGAAACTTCCCGTATCCGTGTTGAAAAAAATATATTACGACAATGCGATGGCGATGTACCCGGGTTTTGGCGAGCATCATTAAAGAAATGAACAGGTGATTTTCCCCTGGTATTAATACATACGGAATTCATGACCTTGTAGAACCCTCATATTTTATATATGGGGGTTTCTTTTGTAGTATGGCAAGACTTTTTTTAGTGGCCGGCCAACCACGAATACTTCAGGTCAAATGTTTACGATGAGTTTTAACGAATTTGTTCAAAACAATACTTGCTTGCCTTTTTGTTGAATTCTAATGAAGTTCATCATAGCTTATCGTATTACTTTTAAATTATCATTTACCAGCTACGCATGATAGAAATATTGAGCGGGTTAAGAATAGTTAAGATTTTGTACTCCGGATTTTTTTTTGGCTCTCCGGTGTTGAAATCGTAGATTCAAAATCACAAAACGGATAGATTGTATTTTGAATAGCAAGGCTATTTTTTTTGCCAGGCTGTAACTGAAGTTCAGATTTGGCATAGTTAATCTCAGGTAAACGGTAAAATGAAATTTTGAAAAAGTTATTTGCATTATTGTTGATTGGCGTATTCGGACATCAAAGCACTGCCCAGATGACCGCGATCAATACGGATCATCCAAGGGGAATTTACTCAATAAAAGGGGATTATTTTTTTGAACATCAAAACTTAAACCAGGCGATTGATTACTACAGTAAATCCCTGAAGGAAAGGCCTAAAGATGTATACGCTATGCTGCGAATGGCAGAGGCATATGATCAGACAGGCGATATCGAATCTGCGGCAACCTGGTATCAGAAGGCCCTTGCCCTGAACACAGAGATTGAATCATGGCATATACTGAAGTACATTTATTTGCTTTTGGAGCAAAAAAAGGTCGATAAGGCAATAAAATGGTCGAATACATATCATGATAGGATTGATATTGAATTCAGTGCCAAAAAGCCTCTGCCCGATGGCGATAAAATGAGTGATGCGTTCAGGGACTCCACGATTTACATCATCAAAAAATTAAAGGGCATCAACTCCGAAGATGCTGATACGGATCCACTGACCCACCATGATCGTTTGTATTTTGCCTCCGATCGGTTTTCGTCTGATGAGCTTACTGTTGGCGCATACAATTTATTCAGTGCAGCAGCCTTGCCAGAGGATTCCTTTGATGACATCAAATCTGTGCATAAAAAGATAAATTCTGCATTAAACGAAGGGCCGGTTGCGATAGTAAAAAAGACAAATACCCTCTACTTTACCCGAAATGATGAACTGAAAGGATCAGCGAAAGCAAGTAGTGCAATCTTTTATACCAACGTCCCGGCAGACGCAAATGATAAGGCCAAAATAAAGGAACTAAAGTTTAAAAATTTTGATCACAACATCGGCCATCCCACGTTTAATAGCTCGGGGACGGTCATGTATTTTGCTGCTGATTCCAACAATAAGGGAAACGGTTATGACCTGTACAAAGCTGAATTTGATGGTAAAAGCTGGTCAACACCGACGACCCTAGGATCATCTATTAATACCAATGGGACTGAGGCCTATCCGTTTTTGCATAATGATTCCACACTGTATTTCGCCTCAAACGGACATGGGGGATATGGTGGATTTGATCTATTCAAAGTAAATTTATTTGACAAGCACGCAAAGCTTGAAAACCTGGGAAATCATATCAATACCGAATTAGACGAACTTGGATTGACGATCAAGGAAAACACCAACCTGGGCTATTTAGCTTCCGACAGGGCTGGGGGAATGGGAGGTTTTGACCTATACGGATTTCATTTTTTAGACCTGAAAGTTGCGAATGAACGCCAAATAGAAAAAAAAGACCCCTTGAGTATTTCCATTTTTACTTCGATGGGTAATGAAATCACCCTTATCGGAAATCCTAAAGGCAATTTTTTGTTTAGCATCGAAACAGGAATAAACTATAGACTCTTAATCGATAAAGTTAACTATGAAGTAGATACCATTTCAGATACTAATCCCCCAAATAAATCGGGTACAGGCAAAGAAATATTGACAGACCTGGAGCTTGAAGCGGGCGAGACATATAACTTTTTAATAAATAAATTTGTAGCAACTAATAATGAGCCGCTTGGTGATGGAAGAATTAAAAAAATTCAGGATATTATTGGTAGTCCGGGCGATTTGATCACCTTCCGGCTAACGCCAAATTTCTTATTACCATCCAAACAACGGGACACAAAAATTCTGTACAATAACAAGGTGGAGGGACTGAACAGCAGCGATACAATAGTGTTTGCCTACCGTGTTGAGGAAATGTCAGAACTTCCTAAGGAAATCGAAAAAGTGGTTCCTGATGAGCAACTTAGTATGCCTGTTGCCGAGACGGAACGTGATACCATTATGTTGGCAGAGGCGGCTCAATCCATACCCTCCGAGGATGATCAGGAAATCGCTCCTGACAGTACGCTTTCCCAGGCAGAAAATTCTGATCTGGCGATGCTAGCGGTCATTTTACCTGCACCTGTACAATTAAAGGATTCTACACATGAATCGCCCACAGAAATAACAGAAGCTCAATTATCGGAAGAGGATGCTGAGGAGCTCACGACAGACGATATGACCAATATGCTGGTGCAGGCTGATACACTTTCAGATGATGATCAGGCAAGGGAATATGAGCACAATCAGGCACACCTCACGACAGTTGACTCTACGAAACAGCTGACAGAAAAAACCGATCCTGTGGCGATATTGGAAGATCCGGATGTTGAAGATCAGGAGGAGGAAATACTCCTTGCAGATCAACTTCATACACCTGATTCGACAACAGAATCTCCTTCCCAAACGGCACCTGCCGAGGAAATGGAGATGGCAAAATTAGCGCCGCAATCCACGACTCCGGAAAAAATCATAAGCGAAGAAGAGAAAGAAACTTACCTTGAAGAGGTGCTTCAATATCGGGTGCAGATAGCTGCATCGAAAATCAATCTGGATGAGGAAAAATTGTCAAAAATATATTCAGGCGACCGGAGGATAAGATTTTTTGAAGAAAAAGGGTATTTCAAATATTATATCGCTCAAGAGTCCAATTTGAGTGATGCTAAACAAATCCGGGAAGAATGCGGAGTAGATGAAGCCTTTATTGCCTTGTACAAAGGGGAAATTAAGGAAGGTATGCTTCTACCTGAAACACCCCAGGTAGAAAAATTATCCACAACCCCCATTCCTGAAAATGCGCTGAACCAGGGCAGAGCAGAGACAGACGGCGTTCAATATCGTGTGCAAATCGTCGCTTCAAGAGCCAAATTAAATGATGCACATCTTAAAACGATATATTCCGGTTCTCGTGTCCCGAAAT
>JAUUZS010000542.1 GCA_030589835.1 Cyclobacteriaceae bacterium | reverse complement strand
TTTGAGATCGGCAAAGCTTACATTTTTATCTACATAAAGTCCTTCTACCTGATGAAATATACAATGTGCCCTAACAGATATCGCTTCATTTCGGAATACTCTGCCCGGCGATAGGGTTCGAATAGGAGGTTTTTGATTTTCCATCACCCGCACCTGAACAGAAGAGGTATGGGTTCTCAGTGCTATATCAGGATCTTTCTCAATAAAGAACGTATCCTGCATTTCTCGAGCAGGATGATTTTCGGGAAAGTTCAACGCCGTAAAATTATGCCAGTCGTCTTCAATTTCCGGTCCATTCGATACATTAAATCCAATACGCTCAAATATTTCCAGGATTCGTTTTTTAGTGATTGACAACGGATGCAGACTTCCTAAAGTATCAGGGATAGCAGGAAGTGTCAGATCGGTTGGAGCTTCGGATATTTCATCGCTGCTGGTTTCCAGAGAGGTGATCAGCTCCTTAAATTTATGTTGAGCATGATTTTTTAGCTCATTCAAGAGCCTTCCCATTTCTTTCCGATCTTCCTGGGCAACGCTTTTCATTTCGGCAAACAAATCACCTACTACACTTTTACGGCTCGCAAATTTTAGCCTGAATTCCTCAAGCTCTTTTTGAGTAGTAGCCCTATATTTTGAAATTTCTGCCTTTAAAGCTTCGACCTTATCCTTCATATTATCTTGATTATATAATCATTCCGGCACCAACGGTTTCATTGGTATCTTCATCCAGAATAATGATGCTCCCTGTACCACGATTCTTTTTATAACTGTCATAAAAAATTGGTTGAGTTGTTCTGATTAAAATTCTTCCAATTTCATTCAGACCAATATTCAGGTCATCTTCCAATTTATGAAGGGTATTTATGTCTACTTTGTATCTGATATCCTTTATGATACATTTTACATCTTTTGTAGTTTGCCTGATGGAATATTTTCCTCCCAGCACAAGCTTTTTAGCATTTAGCCAACAAACCATTAATTCAATGTCCTGCCCGATTTCAGGCTGATTATTTGGCTTAACAATCATATCGCCTCTGCTGATATCAATCTCATCTTCGAGCTGTATCGCCACATTCATTGGAGGAAAGGCTTCATCAATCGGGCCATTCATAGTTTCTATTGATTTTACTTTAGATGTAAAACCTGATGGTAATGCCACCACTTCATCTCCTGGCTTGAAAATACCTCCTTCAATTTTGCCTGCATAGCCCCTGAAATCATGGTATTCTTCAGACTGTGGTCGAATTACTCTTTGTACAGGAAATCGGGAATCCACAAAATCATAGTCGCTCGAAATGTGCACATTTTCCAGGGTATAAAGCAATGTAGAGCCATCATACCAAGGTGTTTTATCCGATTTATCGACAACATTATCACCATTCAGTGCGCTAATAGGAATATATTGAATATCCTGAATTTCGAGTTTTGAACTAAAATCTTCAAAATCGGTTTTGATTTTATTAAATACCTCTTCACTGTAATCAACCAAATCCAATTTGTTAACACATAGAATAAGGTGCTTTATTTGGAGTAATGAAGCGATGAAAGAATGACGACAAGTTTGCTCAACAACTCCGTGCCTTGCATCTACCAGCACTATTGCTAAGTTGGCCGTTGATGCTCCGGTTACCATATTTCTGGTATATTGAATATGCCCCGGAGTATCGGCGATAATAAACTTACGCTTTGGTGTTGCAAAATACCTATATGCCACATCAATGGTGATGCCCTGCTCGCGCTCTGCCCTAAGTCCATCGGTGAGTAGTGCAAGATTTACCTGATGATCGCCCATCTTCTTGCTTGCCAGCTCAACAGCTTTCAGTTGATCTTCAAAAATAGATTTTGAATCGTGCAACAACCGGCCAATCAGTGTACTTTTTCCATCATCAACCGAACCTGCAGTTGTAAAGCGCAACAGATCCATACTTAAATATTCTTCAGTAGAAAATTCCTTTTCTATATTACTCATAGTTCAATTTTCTTTTTTAAAAATATCCTTCTTTTTTTCGATCCTCCATGGCGGCTTCAGATCGTTTATCGTCCGCCCGCGTTCCTCGCTCTGTTTCTCTTGCAGCCGAAACCTCAAGAATGATATCCTCAATTTTTGAGGCGTTGGAAACAATAGCGCCCGTACAGGTCATGTCACCTATGGTTCTGAACCTGATTTGCATTTTTTCTACTTTTTCACCCTCCAAAAGGGTAATAAAAGGAGAATTCGCAAGATATACACCGTCTCGATTTACCACCTCACGCTCATGCGTATAATAAATACCGGGAATGGGAATATTTTCAGTGGCAATATATTGCCATACATCCATCTCCGTCCAGTTGCTTAAAGGAAACACCCTGAAATGCTCTCCGATATGCTTTTTACCATTAAACAGGTTCCAAAGCTCGGGACGCTGATTTTTAGGATCCCACTGCCCGAACTCATCACGATGCGAGAAAAAACGCTCTTTAGCTCTGGCTTTTTCTTCATCTCGACGCCCACCTCCAAATGCAGCGTCAAATTTATATTTTTCAAGCGAATCAAGAAGTGTCTTGATCTGCAGCATATTGCGGCTTGGATTTAGCCCCTTTTCTTCAACTGATTTTCCCTGATCAATGGCCTCCTGAACTGATCCAACAATTAACTCCACTCCCAATTCTTTTACGAGCTTATCCCGGAATACAATTGTCTCTTCAAAATTATGACCTGTGTCTACATGCAAAAGCGCAAAAGGAATTTTTGCCGGCCAGAAAGCTTTTTGAGCCAGACGTACCATTACAATGGAATCTTTTCCCCCTGAAAAAAGCAATACTGGCTTTTCAAATTGAGAAGCTACTTCCCTCATGATGAAAATAGCCTCATTCTCCAGCTGACTTAAATGTGAAAGATGATATTTATGCATTATGAATCTTCAAATTTTATTTTTTCTACTATATTTTCAACAAGCTGGTTGTGGCATTGTTCTATGGAGTTGATATCTGTATTGATCTCTAAGTTTGGATTAAGTGGTTCTTCAAATGG
>JAUUZS010000138.1 GCA_030589835.1 Cyclobacteriaceae bacterium | reverse complement strand
CCTACATCCAGACCTTTTAATTTCCAGCCAAGGTTTTGGCTGGCATTTCCTTTATAAGGCTTTAGCAGCTGACCTGTACCTGCAATGGCATGACTGGGCATGATCTCATCCCCATTGGGGGTGGTTCCTACTCTTAAGTTGTAAAATAATCCATTGCTATTTGTTTGATGGTCTGTTGATGGTGCCCATGAAAACAATACAGAGTCTTTTACTTCTGTAGCTTTGAAATTTGCCGGGATACTTGGCGTAGTGTTTTTTGCTACCCTATCATTTCGGTAAAACCAACTGCCTTCCTCCTGCTCTGTTACTCCCCATCCTGAAACCAACAGGTCAAGATCTCCATCATTGTCCATGTCGAATAAAGCAGCTGAAGAGGTATATGTATGACTTATATCTGCACCAGTGCTCACAAATGAAGACCCGCTTATATTTTTATAGATTTCACCAATTCCATTTCCATCTCCCCCGTCACCAAATGCAAACAAATCACAGTAACCATCGTTATCAAAATCGCCAGATAGTAATTCCCCCCCTTGAATCGGCGACAATAACCCTTTAAGCAAATCAAGGCCACTTTCGGAATTAATATACAATACATCCTCTACTTGTTGGGTATTGTGGTTCCACCCAGATTCATAGAAGTCTATATCCCCGTCATTCTCCATGTCAAACAATTCAATCTCACCGGAATCCCTGGAATCGCTACCAGCAATGGATACAAATTCATAATAAGATCCATGGTTAATTGAAATCAAGTTTTCATTTGCAGAATAGATTAAATCATTATCAAAATCCGAATCATAATCAAATACCTCGACCTCTCTGCCCCAATCGTCATGATTGGTCATCGTAAAATCACTCCCTTTATCTGCGTTGGTAAGGATATATCTATAATCCATTTGCTCTCCATGGCTCCATCCTACTCCTTGCAAATCAACCAAGCCATCATTATTCATATCTCCGGAAGCTAAGCCTCCTTGGTCAAATCCGGGCAATGGACTATGAAATTCTGTATAATTGGTATTCCCATCAGAAATAAACAGATGCGTCTTATATTCTCCAGCTTGATCTCGTGCATTAATAAAAATATCTCCATAACCATCATTATTCACATCAGCCACTTCAATCTCATAGGTTTCGAATAATGCATCGCTTATGTTGCTATAAAACTCAAACCGCTCACCATCAATATTTCTCCACAATTTAATTTTATCATTTGAAAAACGATGTCCTGTAACCAAATCCATAAAACCATCCCGGTCAAAATCTAGCGGGGAAATGGTAAGCCCTTTATACTCCAGCCCTACATCTTCAGGCACAAATCTGTTGAATAAAGCATACGAAACTGATTCTGAAACCAAATCATTATATTCAAGATATAATTCTACCTCTAAATCTTTTTCCAATAATAAAGGCACTATAATGCTGAGGTTTTCCTCTTCAATGGATAAGACCTCACCTTCTATCCCGTTGAAATTGGCATGAATCTGTAATGGATCTATACCAACATTTATTGCCCTGATAATCAGGGTATCACCAGAGTAGGTCCAGGGTTTATTCGCATTTAAAATAATTGGCTGCGGCTGTACCTGGTTAGTGAGTTGTAGTATAGTACCTCCATTGCCTACTGCATATGCTGTATTCATCCCTCGAAAAACAGCAGCCGTTACGGCATTCAAATGCTGTGGCGTTAACGGTTTTTGTAATGCCCAGTACATTATACCATCAAACAAAAATCCATAATTTCCTGTCGCAAATAATAAACCCGATGTGGCGAAAAGATCATTGAGCTGTGTAGAATCAGGTGACACATCGATTTGTGACCAATTCGACCCCCCGTCATTTGTTTTGAATAGCTGACTTACCCCTTTACCCAACACATATCCTTCATTGCTATCCATAAAACTCACGCTTCCCATGGAAGAACCATGGATATGTTTGGCTGTCCAGGAGTCTCCTCCATCGCTTGTGGTGATGATACTGCCATTATTTAAGGTTGCGATGGCCGTTAATTCCTGGGTAAATTCCAAATCATTTACCGGGTTGACACCGGAATATTTTGTTTGCCAGCTTTGGCCCTTATCGCTTGAAGTTTTTATCCCTCCTGAGCTATCCGTTAACCAGAGATTGAATGCGGGATCTAATGCTATGGAAGTATATGTGGCGGTTTCGAAATGGATACTGGTCCATGTAACCCCATAATCATCTGAAGTCTGCAGAAGACCCTGATCTCCACAAAGCACTACAAAGCCATTATCTAGGTGTATAATATCCCTGATGGCTACATCTGCTACATACACAGAATCCCATGATTGGCCTTTATCAACTGATCGGAATACGCTACCATTATCTGATCCTGTAACAATTGTATCGATAGATGCTATTTCGACAGCGGTCAGGTTGGCATGGAAATCAGGTGCTAATTTTCTCCATTGTTGTTCGCCATAGAGATATATGGAATCCTTTTCGGCTGATAATTTTTCATTTACCGATAGGGAAAACAGCTGGTTGCCATATTGATCATCAGGGACGACAAACTCAATTTCTTGTCGTGTAGATGAGATTACCAATGCCTCTTTGCCGCCGATATTTATCTTGTTGTTTTGGGGTACAAGACTAAAATATTTCCCGCTGATGGCAAGCGTATCCCCTGGATCAGCAATACGTGGAAAAATGGCATCTACAATAGGCACAGGCCAATCCCCGGCAACTTCAAACGTATCAACAAGTGCAAATTCCGAAGTAAGGTATCCATTGTCCACCGTCTGTACCGACCAATAATAGGTTCCCGGAAAAATTCCGCTTACTACATGTTTTGTGCCATACCCGGAATTGCCGAAGTCAGGGAACAGCATTTTCGCTGAATCGATATGAACGGTATTAGGTGAAATGAGCGTGCCATCAAAGGCACTAATCAATTTAACATTGTAAGTCAAGGAATTTTGTGTTGTTTCGCTGTCCGTTGCTGGGGACCATGAAAATTCAACAGCGTCGCTGCTTATATTTGTCGTTAGGCTTTGAGGTGCTGTGGGGGGTGTGTTTTGCGTTCCGGATGTGTTAAGATAAATGGAGGTAAACCCGCCACTGTTATTTTGCCCTGTGAAGACAAAATCGAGATCGCCGTCATGGTCAAAATCCGCAAAATCAACAGCTGATTCCCAAGCGTTATCGATAATGTCAACAATTGGTGTCAATTCAAAGTTGCCATCATTTTTATAAAGTATAGATTTGCTCCCCTGCCATCCGCCGCCTGTAAATAAAATATCAAGGTCTCCATCATTGTCTGTATCGCCGGCTGATAATTTACTGCGATCATTTATTTTATAATCCAATTCACTCTTCAGCTCCAATATTCCATTCCCCTGATTGATGTAGGTGTGGGCAAATTCAGAATTGTACCTTGGATTACCGGTCAACAAAACATCTTCCAGGCCATTTCCATTAAAATCACCAAAAAGAACAGAAGAACTTTCTGCATCTTTAATGGTGTTTGAAGCATCTGTAAACGATCCGTTAGCATTGTTTTTATATACTCTTGTTATGTTGGTCCCATTATATTCCCCGACAATCAAGATATCGGCCTGGCCATCATTATTGAAATCTGCCCAGCTTGCATCGCCTCTCTGAATGCCAGGAAATTGAAAATTCATCTCGGTAAAATATGCGCCGGATTCATTTCTGTACACTTTGGTGTTACCCGATGTGCCATCATATCCCGAGATCAGCAAATCGGAATCTCCATCCTGATCATAATCATTCCAGTCAATCGAGCTATATTTTACTTGTATTATTCCGGTATTGATTATTTCTGTGAAGGTATCGTTACCTGTATTGCGATATAGTTTGGTATATAGCACATCATTATTACTTCCCGAAATAAGGATATCGAGATCTTGGTCATTATCAATATCATGTAGAGAAACGGAGCCTTCCTGCAGGTCCATGATGCTCAATGACAACTCCTCAATAATATTATTTCCATGATTTTTGTAAAGAATAGTAAGAGGATACTCAATGCCCCAATCATACCATGCGTGTTGCTTCCCGGCGACCAGAATATCATTATAACCATTGCCATCATAATCACCAATTGCCACGTCACTATAGTATACCCCTTGAATCTCCTGGTTTATATTGATAAATTGTCCTCCACCTTGATTTTTGTAAATAAAAAACTGACTGAAATTATTTTCGTCTTCTCCTGTTAGGAACAGGTCATTTTTTCCGTCATTATCATAATCGTAAATCGCTACTTCACCATAATCTACCACAAGCAATGATATCCCGGCATCTTCAAAGGTGTCGTTCCCTTTATTATAATATATTTTTGTGACCGGCCCGGACCCGTCATCTCCACTCAACAGGAGATCGGGCATTGAATCTTCATTGAGGTCTCCCCACGCCAATCCGCCTCGATACACGTTTTCCAGTGGGGCGTTTATGTTGACAAAAATAAAGTCGCCATCATTCCTATAAATGGCACTATGTTTAAAATTATGGTCATCTTCTGCCCCGGAAATGGCAATATCAATATCTCCATCGCCATCATAATCATGTGCTGCCAGCGAAGTATAATGCCTTATTTCGTTTATCCATGGAACGTCATATCGGGTAAATGTCCCATCTCCGTTATTCTTTTGGAATTCACCTCCTCCAGAACCGCTTAGGAGTATATCATCGTAGCCGTTATTATCAAAATCTGCTACTTTAATTGCGCTCTCGTTACATATATCTGAGAATTCAGCAAATAGTGTATACGAGTCGTTTTCATATTCATATAGCCTTGCCAAACATTGATAAGTAATATCCAGTTGGCCCCCTAAGACAACATCAAGGTCGCCATCTTGATCAAAATCAATCCATTCAGCGTCTGCACTCCATGCAAAAGATGGAAGATCAAAACTTTTTTCTATAAAGTTCCCTGATTGGTTTTCGTAAATTTTAGTCTCTTCTCCTCCGGCACTGGCAATACAATCCAGGTCTCCATCATTATCATAATCACCCCATCTGGAGACACAATAACCAGAACCAATTATCCCGCTTTCTATTTCACCAAAAATATTATTTCCTTTATATGATATCAGGGATGTTTTGTTTCCGTTATTTCGAGAGCTCCCGGTTACTAATATATCTATTTTTCCATCTGCATTATAATCTGCGATATGTATTGATGATCGTGTAAATCCCTCAATGCTATTGTTGCTTGTCTTAAAACTATCTTCCAATACATCTACCAAAAATTTAGTGCTTAAAACCCCGTTGTTGTAGCCCGTCTGTACCACATCGGCTTTATTATTATTATCCAAATCGCACCATTTTATCGATCCGTAAATCAATTTCTCAAGGTAGGTGTCTGCCTCCACAAATGTATCGTTACCTTTGTTTTCGAGATATTGCGGATGGTATTCCTGCTCTTGTTTTTCCTGATTCCAATACCTTCCTTGGGCGATAATATCCAAATCACCATCCCCGTCGGCATCCGTCCAATCCAGGTCATGATCTTCAAAGCCTAGAATACCTACCTGGAATGACCTGAATTGAAAACTACCATCATTCCGATATATCCGGCTTGCCAATCCTTTTTGACTGCTTCCACTCACAAGAAAATCGATATCCCCATCATTATCATAGTCGCCGGCAACAGAGCTCGAATTTCCGAATATGTAATCGATCGAGTTAGTAATCCGAAGGAATTGGCCATTACTCAAATTTTTATATATATCGGATATGGAGGTATTATCGCCTGACCGACCGGCAATAAATACGTCAAGCACTTCATCTTGGTTGTAGTCGTACCAGTTCACTACCCCTTCAGAAATACCCGGTAAGTTCGTCTCCAATTCCTCAAACTCTCCATTGCGATTATTTTGAAAGATATAAGTGAAATATTTCTCAGCTGTTTCTGAATTATATCCACTAAGAATTAGGTCTGGGTCTCCGTCGTTGTCAAAATCACTCCAGTCTGCTTCTGAACTAACAAGGCCGGGAATACCATGACTGATGGATACGAATGAATCGTTTCCATCATTCCTATAAATAGCACAGATACCCTGACCATTCAAAAAAATATCCAAATCCCCATCGCCATCAAAATCAACCCACTGGCTCACACCCTGTTCAAGTTGTTCCATTTCCAGGTACAACCTTTGAAAGGTTCCATTATCGTTTCTAATGATATCTGCTTTGTCGCAGCATCCGCTGACCAGTATGTCAAAAACGCCATCGTTATCGTAATCGCCCCATTCTATATCGCCACGATGATATCCACCGAGATTAGGAGACACCAAATCATAAGATTGCGCATATACCGCTAGCTGGTAAGTCTGGCATAAAAAGGTCAAAAAGATAAAAAGTCGGAGTCTTTTCATAAGAAAAAATCATTTGGTGAATCCATCATTAAGTGATGGGGGTTCTGGCAAATTCCTGGTAACTTCGGTTGCAGTTGTGTAGGCATAATAGGCTCCAAATGCAATCACAGGCAATGCATAAGTAAATAATGGTACCTTTCGCTTAATTTTAAATGGTCTGGTATAAATAACCTCTTCCGAGGTATTGCTTTTTAGAAGTAATTGATATTTTCTGGGCCGGGTTTTTCGGGGAAAGCTGATTTCAAGTCGATCATCGTAAAATTGAAAAGGCAAATCAACCTCTATCAATTCTTTTTTATAATTATATAGGAACAACTTATAATTTTTGCTTAATCCATCGGGCAATCTATGGTTATAGGTTTTTCCGCGCTTCATCTTTGAATGATCATTGCTAATAGGAAACACATATTTTGGAGTAATCAAAAAGGAGACCGTCCCCACAAAAAAATCTATTTCAGTATTAAAATCCCACAGGATTTTCTTATTGGTTCCTGGTGTAATGCCTATACCTACATCTCCGGTGACATGAAAAATCCTTGTGGTAGAGTCTGGAAACACTACGTAAGGTATTATATTAAATGTTTCATTATTTACTTCTGCAACAAGGTTATAAAGAATTATTATAGATTGTTGGTCAGTACTCAGTCCGGACCTGACATTTTCTACTATCTGACCATTAACACATATAAAACTAAATATCAGCTTAATAAATAATATTGATTTTAAAAAGTATCTCATGATGAAGATCTAAAAATAAATATATCCTACTTATGTAAGTATTAAGATAATTTATAATTTTATTTTATCCAATTCCATTTCCGATTATCATTCAGATAAACCAAAATCTACCAAGTAAATGGATTCTAGTTGGATAAATACCTGAGGATCGTGGGAGAGGTAGAATAAAAAAGTTTTCGAGATTGTATTAATAAAAACTGAAATCCGGGCAATTAATAACAATTAATAGGGGCCACCCATAAAGAAATCAAGCTGCCTGTCCGGTAGGCCAGGGAGTTTACGTATGTAAATGAGTTTTTTAGAAACTAGCCTGCCTCCGCGGCAAGGCGGGCGTAACCAGAGATCGGACATTATGAGCAGAGTCTGATAACTGTTTTGGCAATCAATAAATTTTACTTCAGATATCGGATTTCCCAATAGAAATATACCGTGCAGTGCCCTGTAAGTGAATATAAAATTGGTAGTGAGGACACCGCTATTAATTTAACCGGAAAAAGGCGAGCTAATATGACCCTGTGCCAAAATTGCCAGAGGTTTTTATGGTTTTACCCAATACGTTTACTTAAAAAAAATTCTTAGTTGAGTCCATTTCTTTGCAAAAAATCATCATATAATCTCTGTATCCCTTCAGGATCCGGAGAAATCACCAAGGCCTCATTGTAATAGGTTACTGCGTCAACCAAAAGGTGCTTTTCTTCAAAAAACGAAGCAAGCATTAATTTATTCAATACATTTTCTTCCTGAGCGTCCACTTCAAGGGTTTCAAATTCTGTATCAATGATCATTCTAGCCTCTTCTGAAAGACGCTTAATTCCATAATCCCTTGAATACACGCCATCATTTTCCATAACTCTCACATTAATGATCATCAGTTTTTCATCTTTCAATTTCCCTTGATCCAATTTCATGGCAAAATGCATCCCATTGACCTCATTTTCTTCAAGAATTTCATCAAACATATTTTTTATCGTCACAATATAATCCATGATGCCATCGACTTTCTGCCAGGAAACAACTGCCTTGCTTCCATATACATCTATTACACTTGGCCAAAATATTTTTATCAGGCCTTCTTCCCCTCGTTCTACAGCACCCGTTACATTCAGGTTTTGATTTCCCACATCATCAGGATTCAATTTATCCATAAGAAATTTGCCATACTTGGCAAGAAGTGTTGAGGATTGTTCCAAAATCATTTGTTCCATTTCCATAACAGAATAATCGCCGGCGCTTTTCAATTCCAGTGAGGCTCCTGTCTCCTCTTGAACCAGTGCAACATAACCGTTATCGGTTACTCTAAGGATATCATTTGCTGAAAGCGTGGCCCCCAATAACACGGGATTATAATCAGCCCCGGAACTATAGGTGTTATCTCCCTTATTGAGAATAATGGTAAGCTCCCCATTTTGAGCTAATAAGCTACCAAGGCAGGCAAAAGTGATGATTGAAATTAAAAGATAGGTTTTCATGATATTAAAATTTATTGAAACTCCGCCATTTCGTGATTGTCATCGTAGGACTATTAAGCATTATAATGATCACAGGAAGACTCAGTTTCATTATGTTACTTTTTATGCTTAAAGAATATATGGTTGAGATTCGGACTATGCTTTATATAAAGGTTTTTCAAGACCCCATAACTCACCTCAAGTGAATCTCCTGCCAAGGCGACCATAATAGTTACCAAGGTAAGACTCATTTTATAATTGAACCAGTGAAAAACAAATATATTTACCGTAAGAATGAGTAAAACTGCAACCAATTGAAGGGATTTTGTTAATCCATCATACCACTTGGGGAGTCTCCT
>JAUUZS010000338.1 GCA_030589835.1 Cyclobacteriaceae bacterium | reverse complement strand
TTTTCGATTTGAGCAAGCCGAATAGCTTCTGCCGACAAATTAACGGCGTAATTTATGATACCCTGCAGGGCAACCTGAACCCCCTGATAAAAAGCAATTTGATGGGCATCCCTGCTTTCTTCAGATTGTTTTGCGAGGGTTTTTTCCTTTGCGGCTGCTTCTTCAATAATTGCTTCTGCGCCCTCATTAATGACCCGGCCATAGTCAGGCACACAATGGGAAATACAACCGGCCTTACCACTAATGTAGTACACGATTTTCTCCAGCAATTGAAGTGAAACCGGATTGTCGAACCTCTTGCGCGTAACTTCCATTACCGTCCGGTCCATCCAATACGGAAAAATATCAAAATTGCATTTATCCGCTTCCTCTTCCGTTAGGATTTGTGGGTTTGTTTTGCGAGAGCTAATGGTATCGAGTTCAGGCCATATCGATAATCCCATAAATTCAGGATACAATGGCGCACCAATCAATTTGGAGGTGGTACCGCCCCCAAGCAGATTATCATCTATAAATAAAGCCTTACGAGCGCTCAGATAATGATTTATCGCTTTTGCCCGGGTTAATTGAGGCGCCTCACCATTTTTCGAATGCGCCTTTAGGTAACTGGTCATCAAGTCTGCTCGTTCGATACACACTTCAGTGGCTGACTCAAAATGCTTTTCGCGAAGCTTCTTAACCAAAGGAAGTTTATCGAGTGTATAATCCTGTAAGGTAATGTCCGGTATTGTGATCATGTTATTTTCTATTTTTTAACCATCTATAAAATAAAAACAGCGAGCCCCAGAAATAGATATAGGTAAATGAAATGCCTGTTGCAAAAGGATGTGTCCATAAAGAATAGGTATCGCCGACTTCATATTTAGCTGTCGTACTGGACACATTAAAGGTTTCTTTGTAAAGGGACAATATAATAATTCCGGTAATGACGAAGAGTGCGATATATATAATCCGGTTAAGCTTATCTTTTCCCTTTTTCAATAATTTAACGCCTATTTCCATGCCTAGCCAGGTCGGTAATACTGCACAGGCTAAAAGCACGTAGGCAAATGCCGCCCTTATGGGGACATCCAAAACATGATCTACCCAGGGCCACATATAATTCACTTCCCAGGCCGGCCAACCCAAAAAGAAATACACAGGGGTAGGTGCAATAAAAATTGCAGAATATGCCAGGGTAATAAAACGCAAGAGAAGCATTTTGTCCTGATCATCGTTTACCGCCAATTTTTTGCCCCCTTCAGCAAGTATCATTCCGCTCATAGCGGCTATAGGGATATCCATTGATAACAGGATGTTGTGGTTTAATTTGTATTGATAATTTATTTTATAAAACGTTATTGATCTCTATTCTTGGTCATATTAAAATTTTATACCATTCAACTTCAGCTATCGATCAATTACTTAATCAGAAGCCAATTTGTTGCTTTTTGCCCTAATCCATAGGCCAAACAACACTCCGGAGACTACCATATAGGTCATAATCCCCAGCCAGCCGTAAAAAAACGGGGCCTCACCAAATGGATATCCCCCTCCTGCCTTAATTTCCGCATAAGTACCAATTCGACTCCATATCCCCCATTTAAGCAGAAATGGCAAAAATGTGAGGATCAGGCTAGTAAATAGTCCCCAAACCACAAATTGAGCTCGTTTGATTTTGTACCAATAATGCCCAAGGATATAGCCTGCATTTCCGATTAAAATCATGGCGATTACGAACAGGATATAAAAGGCAGCGATTGCAGGGTGGTCATATACATTTTCTATCCATGGAGCTACATACATATACTCCCAGGCAGGCCAGCCCACCAATAGAAACAATCCGCCCGTGGCAAATCCACAAGACAAATACACATTAAATGGACCTAGCAATTTGCTGGTGAATACATCATTTTCCTTTTGCAGATATGATTTTGACAGCATGGCAAATGCTTGGCCAATAGCAAAAGAAGCGGGTAAGTCAACTTGTATCATGGGTGTATTAGTTTTAAATAGTAAAATCTATTCCTTTAGGGAAGGCTAATAATTTCCCCATTATCCATCTCTTATCCAAGGCTTCCTGACCAGGACTCGAATTTCCTTCCGCCGCGCTCATCGTCCTTAAAAAAAGCCAAATAGGTCATTACTTTAAAATTCACGAATCGAGGCACCTTGCCTTCCACTTTTGCCATTTCATATACTGCCCTCCAGGTACCGGAATTAATATATATTTGATCTTTACCATTAAATGTATCTAATGGCACCACCTCCATGTGATGTGTATGACCGTAAATAATAAAGGATTTTTTGTCTATGAATGCCTGCTCTTCCAAAGAATGTGAAGAGTAGGTTTCCCCTTCTTCTTTGCTTTTTTTTGCGAACCACCTAATGACATCGGCAATTTTATCAAAGGAAACTCTCCTTGAAATTTTTAGTCCAATTTCGAGTTTGTCAACAGCATCCAACGGATTCCACCACTTATCCCGTTTACGGACAAAATCCAGCTTCAGGAAGTCGTCTGCCAGTTTATTCCAAATTTCCTTTACCTTTTCTGCCAATTCCTGTTGGTCAAAACAGGTTTTTTCCAACAAGGCATCCACCCAAACTGGTATCAGCAACAATGGCCTCACATTGTCAATTTCATTCAATCCATTGAGACATTCTACAGGAAGTTGATTGCCCAATTGCTTTCTGACCTCTACCGGGAAACGATTCAATAATTCCACTACAATCGCATCGCCCAGGGATGATGCATACCGATTCCCTTCAAAATTAAAAGGATCATAAATATCGCCATGACGCGCATATACATCATGATCATTCATGACATTCATAATGACTGGTGATTCGGCAGGATCATGCGCAAAAGGCACTGTGGGATCGTTCGCCAAACCCATTGCATCCACTACTGTTTTGCGAATTTCATTATAGGCATCGCCAGGCAAATGATAAAACCAATCATGGTTCCCCACCATGTAATGAATGTTTACCTCTACAGGAATCCTTCCTTCTGATGCAGGTTCATGTCCGACTTTAGCCACATTACCCTTGCCATCGTCAGGAGGCAATGTTATTCTTAGGCTGTTGTCATTGGAGTTTAATCCTTTTAAGATTTGAAAGGAAGGGTTATTTTTTGCTAAAATATTTTGATTAATGTCTTGGGCCATCTTTACAAAATCGGCACTGCCGGTATCATCCCAGGGACGAACCTCTTCATCCAGCCAACTCACAGATCGTATTACGTCCAGCACATCCCCCAGCAACAGCACATCTATTTTTTCAATTGGCCTATATACTCCACCGCTTCGCCAGGATGCTTCATATGCCATCTCTCGCAAGCGCTCTCTGAATATTTTAAATGCCCGGACTGAAATGGTGGTTCCCGACGATCCGTCGGTCAAATGTAAATCACTAATTATTACTAACATTTAGTTACTATTTATAACATTTTATTAAATCATAACCGTGAGATAAGCATTTATAATATCACCTTTTCACTCAAATATGGCTCATCACAAATTGCAGTGTATTGGTATTATCCATGGTTAAATATGAAAAACATCATTATGTAAGCCTTAAGGTAGCAATAAATGTTGATTTATTGTATTCAAATTAACAATATATATATAGCGCATCAGAAGAGCGCTTGTACGGATCAATTATTATTGAGGGGAATCTTCACAAAACAAAGATTATAATAGCTCTTGGAAAGCATGTCTTTGGAATGTGGACAACTAAAATCCTGTCCTATTTTGTCATTATCCCACCATCGACAGTAATGGAGGTTCCTGTTATAAATGAAGCGTCTTCTGAAGCTAGGAATAAAGCAGCTTTGGCCACATCTTCTGGTGTTCCCAGTCGCTGCAGCGAGGTAGCTTTTGCAGCATCTTCGACCGCTTTATCAGGATCGGGAAATGCCTGCGCAGAATTCCAGATTAGGGGCGTATCAATGGGGCCGGGACAGATCAGGTTGGCGCGGATTTTCGGGCCATAATCAAGGGCAATCTGTTTGATCAATGGAACCAATGCTCCCTTCGAGGCACAGTAAGCCGGATGGTTTGGGAAACTTTTGAATGCGGCTATGGAACCGTTGACGATTAAATTCCCACTCCCTCTTTTCATCATTTCAGGGATGGCCAGCCTAAATAGGTAAAATATGCTGTTGAGATTTGTGTTGATGGTCGCATGCCAGGTGTCAATCGAAACTTCAGTTATGGAGCCCAAACCTAAAAAACCAGCGTTGGCTACCACAACATCCACCCCTCCGTAGGCACTAATTGTCTTTTTGAAAAGATGCGTATTCCCTTCTTCGGTGGAAATATCACTCTGAACAAATGTGGCCTCGCCTTTATTTTTTCTTATGTCAGAAACAACCTGATTTCCTCTTTCTTCATTTCTTCCATTTACCACAACCCTTGCTCCTTCGGCAGCAAATAATTTCGCAATAGCAGCTCCCATTCCTGAAGTAGCACCGGTAACGATGACAATTTTATGTTGAAGTTTTTTACTCATATCAGGAAGACCTATAATTATGCAAGTAGCAATATCTCTTTATCGGACAATTGTATTTGCTGCTTTTTTAAATATCTGAAAGTAAGTTGAAACGCAATACTTATTCTAATTCAGTTTTCTACGTAATTTAATTATATCCTCAGACGTAGCAATCCTATTATACCCTTTTCCCCTCAATCCTTTTAATAATCCTTTATCTCCAGTCCATAATATAGATTCGAGACTCTCATTCAATGCAACAAAAGCTATATCATTTATATCAATGTCTTTAACTAATTCAAAAGCTCTTTTTCTATATTCTTTTGAAATCTGAGCCTCGTCAATAAAATTTACATTTTTATAAATAATTCTTTGCGATTCAAGCAAATAATGCTCTTCCAATTTTGAAACTTTAAGCAATTTATTCCAATGATTATCAATTTCTTCCCATAAATAATGGCAGCTAAGAAATTGAAATTTATCAGAAGAATTTAAAAGGATATCACCTATCACGCTTTTTGTGTTCAAAATTGCACTGAAAACAATATTTGTATCAACAATTATTATCACCTTAAAAAGGTATCCTTATTCTTTTCCCACCACCCTTTATTAACATCATCAGCAAGCTTATCAATATCTTTTTGCTTTGCTTTTGATTTTGATGTCACCTCCTGATACCGTATATAATCAATAATCCTTTGCGCACCCTGCAAATCAACAGTATTGGGTATTCGAATTAAAATTTCTTTACTTGTCCTTTCTATTATCATATCTAAATAGTTTAAACAAATTTAATAAAAATAGCACACATGCCTCTACACTACATTTATTATTACCCTATAACGTTCACAATGTTGCAATTCATCTTTGCTTTTTATTTTGCTTATCCTTTAAACTA
>JAUUZS010000266.1 GCA_030589835.1 Cyclobacteriaceae bacterium | reverse complement strand
TTTTGCTTTTGGCACCACAATATCCGGGTAATAACCTTTAATTTCTGCCTTTTCCATGGTAAATACGCCGGCAAGAAGAGTGGGCACATAGTAAGTCCCTTTTTCCACCATCAGGTCCATAACCTCTTCTGTCATTAAGGAACCATGTTCAATGCTGGTGATACCCGCTAAAACTGCTCTTTTCATCCCTTCTGCTCCATGGGCATGTGCTGCGGTGATCATACCAAGATCATTGGCAGCTTCCACAATTCCAGCGAGTTCATCCATTGTGAATTGAGGCGCCATACCGCTTTTTGCCAGACTTAGCACTCCACCCGTTGCGGTAATTTTAATTACCTGCGCACCATTTTTATACCTCTGGCGTACCGCCTTTCGCGCCTCTTCCCTGCTGTTCACAACTCCATCATCCGGTCCCGGGTCACCCATCAAATCACTCCGAAACCCATTGGTGGGATCAGCATGGCCTCCTGTGGTCGCAATAGATTTCCCGGCAGAAAAAATCCTTGGCCCATCTACTTTACCCATAGCAACAGCCTTTGACAAGGATGTGTTTACCCCTGAACCTCCAAGATCGCGAACGGTGGTAAAGCCGGCCAGCAAAGTGCGTTTTGCATACACTGCAGCATCATATGCCCGGTCAGCCTCATTTTTTCGGAATTGATCCAGATATGCGCTTGGTGATGACTGTCCTTCCAAATGAACATGAAGATCCATGAATCCCGGCATTACCCAGGAATCTGAAAGGTCAATCACCTCATCAGCATGTACGGAGGAGGTTATTTTTTCTACACTTTTTATTTTACCATTCTCAATGGTTATCATTTGATTTTGGATGAATTTACCTGATTCAGAGTCAAATAAATATCCGGCTTTTATTGCTACAGTTTGAGCATTAAGCAAGGAAGCAAAAAAGGAAAATGAAATCAGTAAAATAAATTTTTTAATTGGATAGTTAATACTTGCCATAGTGGTTTAATCATGTGGTTGAAATCACAATATAAACATAGAAATAAATACTTCACGAAAACCAGCTTACTATTTATATTTGATTCCTTATATGGAATTCGTCATTAAATAGATAATTTTACGCTTCACTAGAGTCTGTCTATAAAGTGCTTGATTTTTGAAAGGTTTATATTTTTGATGCTTGCCTGTCCGGTAGGCAGGGTTTTTTGCTAAGCTCAATGCAGCAAATGCCTGGGTATTAGGCAAGTTGAGCTTAGTAAAAAAGCGCAAAAAGATGAATATTTCAATTCGATGACTTTATAGACAGGCTCTAAATAATCCTAATGGCTCATAATAAGCATTCAGTAATTATGCGTATCATGAGCCATTAATTTCATTGATATTCTCAATTTAAGGATAAGGGAGCAGCCGTTGGCTTTTAGATTTACATAGTGCTAATATTATAAGATAATGTTGGTTCTATGTCTTTTGGCTCTTTAACCGTATTGCTAATTAGAACCTAAATTATATAGGTCAGCATTGGATACATTCACAACAAACCATCATAAGTCAGGAATTTTATCTCTTTCATGCCATTCACATCAATCAATAGGTTACTTATTGCCTTTTATCCGGCATCCATAATTATATTTGTCCTAAATAATATCATTAGCATTAATGACTCGAAATATATTTTTTGTTTTATTTTTTTTCGGCCTCTTTTTTCCTAAAAACTTAAGCGCTCAGGAAGCAGTATCATTATCCGCTTCTGAAAGCTATGGCATACAGGGGGAAATCATCAATATCTATATCAGAGTAAATAATTTTACAGATATTATTGCCTTCCAGGCCTCGTTAAACTGGGATCCCACGATGCTCTCTTTCATAAGTGTTGCTGATTTTGGCATCAAGGATTTAGGAGTCAGCAATTTTGGTACGACAAATGCAGGCAATGGGCATATCCGCTTTGTTTGGGAACCCGCTGATGCCAACCCGGTCAGCATTGACGATCAATCCATGATTTTTTCCGTACAATTCGAAGTCATTACAAATACCACACAAGCGGTTGCTATTTCTTTTGAAGATACCTTTTCATCTCCTGCTTTTCCGATAGAAATTGCAAACAGCAACTATGATATCATTCCCGTAAATGCTACATCAGGAAGCATTTATACTGCCATCAATAAAAGCGATTTAATTGATTTGGTGCTACAACCCAATACTTCCTGTGATGAAAAGGCACCTAATGGAGCTTTATCAGTGTATATGGCAGGCAACACCGCCAACTTCAACATTCAATGGTTTGTTGGCAGTGAAGTAAAAGCCACCGCAGATTGGATCGGTCCTGAGTATGATTCCGTTCCTCCGGGGAATTACACGGTTCAAATACGAGATGACAATAATCTGATATTAACCGAAGCAATTACCGGTGAAGTATTAGATGAATCCATTTATCAAAAAGATATATTGACGTTGGTGGCAAATACTCCTCAATCCAGTTGTACTACTGATTCTGAAAAACAAACGGGTGCCATTAATTTAAGCGTAAATGGTGAACAAGCTGAAGGATTGTATAACATTTCGTGGTGGGTGGATGGCTCTGAAACCGGCCAGGAGCTGATCGATTTTAGAGACTTATACCAGGCAGAGCAACTCCTTGCTGGAAATTATGAAATAGCTGTAGAAAATAAATCAAATCTATGCAAGACATTTTTGCAAGCAACCGTAGCAGAAGATTTACTGGAATTGCAGATTACCTTAACATCCACAGAAGACAATTACTGTGAAAATGGGGCAAATGGCTCGGCATCGATTTCACTCGCCAATTCCCAGGAATTCGATCCGCGCTATTTTTGGTTTTACGAAAATGATGTCATTGACACAGCAAATGCCCGATTTTCAGGTCAGGAAATGGAAAATCTCCAACATGGAACCTATAAAGCCTGGGTAATAGATTTGAACTCTGATTGCCACACCTCAGCAACAATTGTAGTGAATCAGAACGAAATATACCCTGATGCCATCGTGACACAAGCGAATGATACCCTTTATGCAAATGATGAGCAGGCCAACTGGTTCAGGGATGGCGTGCTTGTTCGATCGGCCAGTTCATTTCTAATTCCTGAAAACACGGGGGCGTATTCCATAAACGTAACAAATAATTATGGCTGTACGAGTGATTCGGAAATCGTGTATTTTGGCATCACCGGTTTGGATGAATTGAAGGGTGAGATTATCCTATATCCCAATCCATTTAATGAATTCATCAGGTTATCAAATGAAAAAGGATCGCTGGAATTTGTAAACATATACGATGTGCAAGGCACACTGCTCTATGATTATACACAAATAAAGGATAAGTTTATAGACTTGTATTTAAGTGGTTCATCTAAAGGAATTTATTTTATAAAAATTCGTAAAGACGGAAAAATGATCACAAGGAAAGTAATAAAAAACTTGCCTAAATAGGCTCAAATTCATTACTTTGAAAATTATTCAACCAAAGAAGTAACCTCTATATAGTCCGTTAACACAGCAAAAATGAATTTTTATGAAAAAAGCAATTCTACTATTTTGCTGTCTATGGTCATTTTCGGCATATGGCCAGATCAGAAAAATACAATGGGCATCGACCTTATTATATCAATACAATCAATATCAGGAAGTTGATTATTCAGGCCATCAGGCACTGGGGCCCCCTGATGCCTTTCCTCCAGGACGTATAAATAAAAATGCTTTTCGCCTAACAAGCGATTCAGAATTTGGAACCCTGAATATTGGCTTTGCCACTGCTCAGCAGGTTCAACAGGTAATCATTATTGAAAATAACGAACCCGGCAGAATTACCCAGATAAAATTAGTCGATGAAGCCGGGATCAACCACATCATTTTTCAGCAGGAACCTCACAATGCCAGTGCGAGATTCAGATCGATGGTATTGAGCCTTCCCAGGACGGAATACAATGTAAAATCTATAGAAATAAAAATGAATTCGATTCCTGCCCGAGGAAATTGCCAGATCGATGCTGTAGGAATACTTGACAGAGCAAGCGTTTCGGATATACGAAATATCCTTTCAGGGGCAAACTACAACGTGCAGCAAGTGATGACCTTTACCGCCGAAAAGGAAAACCTTACTGACAAGATAAATTCTAAGTTTACAGAGGCAAAACCCCTGGTATCACATGACGGAAACACCCTTTATTTTTCCAGGCTTTATCACCCCGATAACACCGGAGGGAAGTCTGATCCTCAGGACATCTATGTTTCAAAATATATTAATGGCGAATGGACAGGTGCAGAAAACATGGGATTCCCCTTAAATGATCAGTTTGCCAATGGCGTTTGCTCCATCTCTCCAGATGGGAATAAACTCCTTGTGATCAATGGGTATCAATCAGATGGCTCCATTACTCCGGGGGTTTCCATTTCCACCAGATCAGCAAGTGGGTGGGGCGCTCCACGGAAACTGCACATCGAAAATTACAAGAACTTCAGCGACTTTCAGGACTTCTTTCTTTCGGCCGATGAGCAAATAATCATTATGGCCATCGAAGGCGAGGGAGGTTATGGTGACCAGGATCTTTATGTAAGCCTGAAAACGGGTCCAGAAAACTACTCCAGTCCTAAAAATTTGGGGCTGGCTATAAATACTTCCAAAGCTGAATTTGCTCCTTTTCTCTCACCTGATAATACAACCCTCTATTTCGCATCTGATGGTCATGGAGGTTATGGACAAAGTGATATATTCAAAACAAAACGAATGGATGAAACCTGGCAACGCTGGACAAAACCAAACAATGTAGGCCCTGCGGTAAATACCTCAAGTTGGGATGCTTATTTCAGTATTACAGTTTCCGGGGATTATGCCTATTTTGCCTCCTCAGAAGGAAATCGGAACGGTTCAGAAAATATATACCGCATTCCTCTGTTACAGGATATCACACCAGAATTATCGAATAATTTAATTGCTTTTCAGGGGAAAACATTTGATGCCAATAGTAAAAAGCCGATCAATGCACACATCATACTTGAAAACACAACAAATGGCAACCCATACAGAACATCATCAGATGATTTAACCGGAAATTTTTTGTTCTATATTCCTAAAAATAACGCGTATGAATTTACTGTTAAAGCCCCGGGATATATCACATTTTTTGAAAAAACAACGCTGCAATCCCCTGGCCAGGATAATAAGATATATCGAAATATCTACCTCACCCCAATCATGGCCAATCAGATATTTACGATCAATAACCTCCTGTTCGAACGCGGCAAGTCAACCTTAATGGAAGACTCCTATCTGGCACTCGAGAAACTTATTGGAATACTCCTGGAAAATCCCAAGCTTAAAATAGAATTGGCAGGGCATACAGATGGTTTAGGATCTCCAAGGGCAAAACAAACCCTCTCCTTCCAAAGGGTAGAGCGCATTAAAGATTATCTGATAGAATTTGGTATAGATCGCAAACGCATAGAAACCGTCGGATATGGTGGCGCCAAACCCATTGCTCCAAACAACAACGAAGAAAACAGGGCCAAAAACCGTAGAGTAGAAATAAAAGTATTGGCCGTAGGGGTATAAGTCAAAGGCTTAACCTTAGCCTTGATAGCCTATCCTTAATTTTTTAGAACTTAATATACTCCTCCACGATATTTATAACTTTCCAGGACGGATAAATCATGCATTTTTCAGACTGCTTTCTCCCGGCAAAGATGGACGAGAGATATAAATAGTACTCTTTAAATATAAGATGCGAATAAAATAAGAATATTTGCTTCCCTCCTAAAAAAATGCTAGTAATACTTGACAGATATTATGTTAGTAAACTATATTCAATTATAAATATTTACATCCCTCGTTTAGATTTTGTGGAGAAAGCCGCTGTAAATATTTTTAGACAACTACTGTTTATAGACAAAAAATAAGTCCTATTTGCTTTAAGGGTTGATTATTTTTTGTTTACAATTTTCTAAAGAGACTTTGTGAGGATAAAAATACAAAATCGTGATTTTGATTTTGACAGAATTATTATGTTTAAAAATTGACAAGATGAGAAAGGTTTATGTATTGATAAGCTTAGCAATTTTACCTTTTATGGCTTACAGCCAGGGCACTCAGGTAGGAGATAGCAACAGCCCTATTTATCATTATAATGGAAATGTGGGGGTGGGTGTAACGACACCATCAAGTCTGTTTGAAGTCAATGGAGGTGTTTTATCTTGGAAAAATGGTGTCCATGAAGCATTGTTTTCAACGCCAGGCGGTCATACTGGATTGGTATTTAATGTGAACGGATTAGGAAACAGAACCCGGTTTAACATTTTCAATGTCTCAAGCACAATTACAAGCAATAGATATGTTTCTTTATTTTTCAATAGTGATGGCTTTACAAATGGTTTGATAATAA
>JAUUZS010000239.1 GCA_030589835.1 Cyclobacteriaceae bacterium | reverse complement strand
TACCTTTTTACTGAAAGAGTTATTGATAGGTATGGATGAAGGCACTACATATGTACGTTAGGGATATCTCTATCCGTCCATTGACGAGGGACGCAATCAATATGCTGAATGGTTTCAAAATAGTGATGACATTCAACACAAATTAACATTTGAACCCGTTATCTACGATTTCCTTGATAGAAACACTGTGGTATTGACGACTATCGTTTCATTGGAAAAAGTTGAAAAAACTAATCCAGAAGAAAAAACCCTGGGTCATTGCTTTTACTTTGGTTTAGAGCAGGGAAAGTGCTGGATGGAAGTTAGTTCATAAGCACAATTCGTGGGAATGATGGCAATAAGTTTGGTCCTAAGATAGAGAACGGTTTTTAATGAAAACCTTGGATCATTAGAGTTTAATGAAATAATTATGGTACTGTAAATGGTACTAGTATCATAAAAACCCCCTTCACTTTATGTGAAGAGGGTTCTAGGTCGGGATGACAAGATTTGAACTTGCGACCCCCAAGCCCCCAGCTTGGTACGCTACCGGACTGCGCCACATCCCGAAATGAAAAACTGCCTATATGTATTAGATATAAAATCTTTGTAGCAAGATTTTCAATTTCGTCTCAAAATTAATTGCTTCTTGCTTAGATTCAAATTCTTGAAGGAATATTAATTTTCAGAAATATGGGAATTTTGTATATTGATCGTGTTCAATTAAAAGATTGATATTAATACCTTTATTATTCTCAAGGGAATATTATTTTTCGGCATTATAACCATTATATTGAAAAGTGAAAAAATCGCTACTATACTGTATCTTTTTATTGTTTAACGGCTTGATTATATTCGAAGGCCATAGCCAAAATGAGGTGACCAATCCTCAGCTTAAGGTCAAGAAATCTGTTGATCGCATTGTAATAGATGGGATACTGAATGAAAAAGATTGGGAATCTGCAGAAATGGCTACGGATTTCTGGCAGTATTTCCCCATGGATACCCTGATTTCCAATACCATTTCTGAAGCAAAGATTACTTTTGACGATCAATTTCTTTATGTGGGTTTCAAGGTGATAGACCCGGTGGCTGGCCCATGGGTGACTAGCTCGCTCAGGAGGGATTTCAGGGGCAATCACAATGATGCGATATCCGTGATTTTTGATCCGTTTTCAGATAAGACCAATGGAATTATGTTTGGTATTAATCCATATGGGGTGCAAAGAGAAGGATTGATATCCGGGATTACCGGTGCTGGTCGTGGCCGATCCGGGTTTAGCATTTCCTGGGATAATAAATGGTTTTCTGAAGCAAAAACATACGATGGATTTTGGACCGCAGAAATGGCTATCCCATTTAAAACGTTACGATATAAAGGTGGATCGACGACTTGGAAAGCCAACTTCTACAGGCTGGATAGCAAAACAGCCGAAAGGTCAACATGGAACAATATTCCCAGGAATCAAAATATTTTTTCACTTGCCTTTTCCGGAGATTTAATATTTGAGCAGCCTTTGCCAAAACCAGGTGCAAACATTTCCATCATCCCTTATGTATCAGGGTTGGCGTCAAGGGATTTTATTGATGGAGCGAAGACAGAATACAAAGGTAATATTGGAGGGGATATCAAAGTTTCGGTAACGCCATCCCTTAATCTCGACCTCACCTTCAATCCGGATTTCTCGCAGGTAGAGGCTGATGTGCAACAATCCAATCTTACCAGATTTGAATTGTTCTACCCGGAGCGCCGACAATTTTTCCTCGAGAATCAGGACGTTTTCGCCTCCTTTGGGGCTACAGGCGTACGGCCTTTTTTTTCACGGAGAATAGGAATTGCCCAGGATCCCAATACCTCTTTATTTGTACAGAATAAAATTCTTTACGGTGCCCGGCTTAGTGGAAGAGTAGATAAAAACTGGCGAATGGGTTTAATGAACATGCAAACTGCAAAAGACGAATCGATTCTGCGGCCAGGATATAATTATTCTGTTTTAGCCCTCCAGCGACAGCTATTTGCCAGATCCAATATTTCTGTAATAGGGATAAATAAACAAGCCACAAACAGTATAAACGCTGATTCCACCCTTTCGGATGGCGTTTCTAAAAATGATTATAACCGCCTGGTAGGAATTGACTATAACCTCGCCTCCGCAGATAATCGCTGGTATGGCAAATTATTTTATCATGAATCCATCTCACCAGAAAACAACAATGAGGCATATTCTCATGGGGTTAATCTGGTGTATAATGTACCGGCCGTCAATATTGAATGGAGCCATCAGAAAGTTGGCAAAAACTTCAACCCGGAAGTTGGGTTCGCCCCCCGAACAGATTATAACCTGGTAGCTCCGGGAATTCAGTTTTTATTTTATCCAAAAAGTAATATTGCCAGTCATGGCCCTGGCGTAAAAACAGAATACATCTGGAACCATGAATATGGGAAAACGGATCGTCAATTAATTGGGTTTTATGAAATCGATTTTGGATCAAGTGCTACATTCACCGGCGGTATAAAAAATGATTATACTTTTTTGTTTGATGATTTCAGTCCAATCGATTCCGACGATCCTCCTTTAGAGGCCGGTACCAACTATACCTACAGCAGCTTTGTTGCCGAGTATGTGTCTGACCGGCGGCAGGACTTTTATTTTGATATAGAAACCCAACTAGGACAATTTTATAATGGCAGCATCATTAGTTTTGAGGGGGCACTCAATTACCGCCTTGGATTAATCGGGATTGCAAGCATAAATTATTCGTACAATAAGGTTGACCTACCCTCACCATACTCCAGCGGAACAATATGGTTGTTAGGTCCCAGGTTTGATATTACCTTTACAAAGAGTGTTTTTTTAACTACCTTTTTCCAATACAATAATCAAATTGACAATGTGAATATTAATGCCCGGTTACAATATAGATTTGCGCCTGTTTCAGATTTTTTCATTGTGTACACAGAAAATTATTTTCCTGACCATTTCAGATCAAAAGACAGGGCGCTGGTAGCCAAACTCACGTATTGGTTTAATTTATAAACTTACGTTCTTGTATCCTTTTCTTTTGTAAAATGTGTTACTTTGAGTTAGAATTTAATCTGATAAATAAAATCTAAACGGTTCTACATTGAATTTAATGAAAGACAGTAAATTTTGTCAGAAGTCGGAAGACCGAAGACCGAAGTAAAAAAAGGCGAACGCCAATGCGGGGAAAAGTAACATTGACATTTGCTGATTTTGAGATTCTTTTCTTCCGACTCCTGACTTCGGACTTCTGGCTCTTGGACCAAAGTTTTCCATTAAAATAACAGTAGAAGCATCTAAACTATTAAATTTGAAATCACCTAAACTGAACTAACTATGATAAAATCGAAAAATAGAAGAGACTTCATCAAGAAAGCGGCCATTGCTTCAAGCCTGGCTTTTGTCCCATTTACCAGTTTGAAATCTATGACCCTCAAGGGGAAAAGGAAATTTAAAATGGGTATTAATCCCGGAGCTATTGGAGTGAGACTCGATCAAAATCAGCTATTAAAAAAGGCAGTGGAATATGATTTTGAATCTATAGTAGCGTATTCCTCGACCCTTGCAGAATGGAGTGATGCTCAGATTGATGAGTTTGTCGCAAAGATGAAATCAAAGAAAATAAGCTGGGGGGCTTCCGGGCTGCCCATGGATTTTAGAAAAGATCAGGCTACCCAACAAAAAGGAATTGATGGGTTGCCCAAGCATGCTAAAGCTTTGCAGAAGGCTGGCGTCACCAGAATGTCAACCTGGATCATGCCCACCCATAAAGAGCTTACTTACCTGGAAAACATGAAACAACAATCCGGCAGATTGAAAGAAGCGGCAAAAATTCTGGGTGATAATGGTATTAATTTAGGATTGGAATATGTAGGACCTAAGACCCTGATGGCAAGAGATAAATATTCTTTTGTACATACCCTGGCGGAATGTAAAGAATTGATTGATGCCACCGGAGAATCAAATGTTGGCGTACAACTCGATAGCTTCCATTGGTTTTGTGCCGGAGAAACCAAAGCTGATCTATTAACCTTATCGAATGAAGATATAGTAACAGTAGATTTGAATGATGCATGATCCGGATTCACTGCCGACGAACAACTTGATGGAAAACGTGAATTGCCCATGGCCAGTGGAGTGATTGATATGCAATCATTTATGGATGCACTTGTAGAAATTGGTTATGATGGACCAACCCGGGCAGAGCCATTTAATCAACCCCTGCGTGATATGGATGATGAAGCCGCATTGAAAGCCACTTCAGAAGCGATGAAAAAGGCATTTAGTCTGGTCAAGTAATTTGTTGATAAAGAGGTATACGACAAAAGGCAGATTTTGCAGAAAATCTATATGAATTATTACGGTGTTTTGCCCGTGGATAATAAAATATTCAAAATTGGCTTTAGCCCTGAATTTAGTCGCATTATTTTTGGCTAAAGCCATTCTTTCTTAGCGTAAAGCACCCACTTGCTAAAGTGCAGTGGTATTTCAATAAGAATAAATCTGCCTTTTGTCGTACGCCCTTGTTTGAGTATTGATATTCGGTATTTTAACTTTCCCATTGAACTTTCCCATTGAACTTGCCTGTTGCAATCGGCTTCGTGTTAGAACCATTTTATTAAAATCAGAGAGAGGAATGATCAATTTTCTCTATCATTTTAAGGCAATCGATTTTCTGCAAATAAGTTAGAATTGAAAATTGTTTTTTCTTTACCTATAAGAAAAACAATTGTTTTGTTTTAGGCGTTTTGCTACTGTAGATAACTGAAAATCCATGCTTGAGGAAAAAAATAATCATACCGGCGAAGTCAATATAGGCGGATTAAATACCTCCAATACCTATGATGCCATCGTAATCGGGTCTGGCATGTCCGGAGGTTGGGCGGCCAAAGAGTTATGCGAAAAAGGGCTGAAAACATTAGTGCTTGAGCGAGGGAGAAATGTAGAGCATATTAAAGACTACCCAACTGCGATGATGAACTCCTGGGATTTTCCACATCGCTTAAGAATGCCCCAAAAGATTGTAAAGGAAAATCCGGTGGTGAGTAGCTGTTATGCCTATAATGAATCTACGCAACATTTCTTTGTTAAAGACAAAGAGCACCCTTATGTGCAAACCAAACCTTTTGATTGGATAAAGGGGTATCAGGTAGGCGGAAAATCATTGCTATGGGCCAGAATGACCCAAAGATGGAGCCCGATGGATTTTGAATCTAATGCCAAAGATGGAGTTGGCATCGATTGGCCAATCCGGTATAAGGACATTGCTCCGTGGTATTCTTATGTTGAAAAATTTGTTGGCATCAGCGGTAATAAAGATGGTTTAGCACAATTGCCTGATGGAGAATTTTTGCCTCCAATGGAAATGAATTGTGTGGAAAAACAATTTAAGGAACGATTAGATTCTGGTTTCAAAGATAGAAAACTGATCATATCAAGGACAGCTAATCTTTCCCAGGCCCATTTGGGAAGAGGGCCTTGTCAATATCGTGATTTATGCTATCGAGGATGTCCTTTTGGAGGGTATTTTAGTAGCAATTCCGCCACCTTACCGGCTGCTATGGATACAGGAAATCTCACCTTAAGACCATTTTCTGTGGTGCATTCTATAATCTATGATGAGCACTTAGGCAAGGCTACCGGTGTCAGGGTGATTGATTCTGAGACTAAAGAAACAACTGATTTTTTTGCTAAAATTATTTTCTTAAATGCAGGCACATTAAATAGCACCTTAATTTTAATGAATTCTACATCCAACCGTTTTCCCGACGGACTTGGAAATGATAGTGGTGCATTGGGGCATTATTTGATGGATCACAATTACCGGGGTAAGCTGAGGGCTGATGTGGATGGATTCATGGATACATATTATTATGGGCGCAGACCAACTGGTGTCTATATCCCCAGGTTTAGAAATTTTGGAGATGATGTGCAGAAATCTTTTTTAAGAGGGTATTCTTATTCGGGAGCAGCATATAGAACCGGCTCAAATACCGGTAAATCATCAACACCATTTGGCGCAGAGTTTAAAGAGAAGTTAACGGAACCCGGGCCATGGAAAATTTCCCTGCAAGGAATGGGCGAGCATCTGCCATATTTCGACAATCATGTGAAGTTAAGCAGGAACCAAAAAGATGAATGGGGAATGCCAATCCTTGAAATTGATTGCGAGTATAAAACCAATGAGACGAATATGCTCAAAGATATTCTGGAAAGTGGAGAAGAAATGCTGGATAAGGCCGGCTTTAAAAATATTGTGAAGACAGATGCTGAAAGTGCTCCCGGATCAGGGATTCATGAAATGGGTACGGCACGAATGGGAAAGGATCCGAAAACATCAGTATTAAATGGATTTAATCAAATGCATGCGGCAAAAAATGTATTTGTTACCGACGGATCTTGTATGGCATCATCCGCCTGTCAAAACCCATCAATCACCTACATGGCATTGACCGCCAGAGCAGTGGATTATGCGGTAAGTGAACTTAAAAAGCAAAACATATAATGGATCGAAGAGAAGCGCTATCTGCCTTGACCATGGTAATGGGAGGAACGATTGTCGGAGCCACTAATTTCTTGTCAGGATGTACGAGTTCTACGGAAAAGTCAGGTGTGCCTTTATTTAATAAGGAGGAACTGCAGCTGATCGAAGAGCTGGCTGAAGCCATATTGCCAAAAACCACGTCTTCTCCGGGAGCGAAGGAAGTTGAAATAGGAAAATTCATAAATTCTATTGTGAGTGATTGC
>JAUUZS010000176.1 GCA_030589835.1 Cyclobacteriaceae bacterium | reverse complement strand
TTATGAATCTTGAATAATAGAATAATAGAATAATAGAACAAATGAACAATTGAAGTATGAATTAATAAAAGCTTATAACTTAAATGCTTTTCAGAACGCTCAATGTTAATTTCTACATTCTTCATTCAAATGTTCGAATGTGCTTAATTCATGTTAAACCGGCACCAGCTGACTTCCCCTGTTACCAACCGGTTCCGGCAATTCCACAACAAAAAAAAGCTCACCTGCCATTTTCATGGGTCAGGTGAGCCTGCAATGGTTTCTGATGGCGTGCTGGTTTCAGTCGCCTGCAATATCAGGCCCGGTAACTTTCCTTAGTGTCTCTAAGAAAACAGCCCTTTTTTTATAAAATGACCAATTTTGGATGAGATTTTCATTTTCTTTCTAGAAGTTGATGCCTAAGCATCAATCGATTAGAAAAAAATGGAAAGATCGCCATAAGAGGCATTTTTAATTTAGGAGTGTTTTCTTATAGACACTACTTATATCAGCGGTCAATAATTACCCTCGCCGCCAGGTACTGGTTATACAATTCCGGCTTCGTGTTTCCTGCCAGCTCAAGCAAAGAATCCACCTGTTCCTTTAAAAAATTATCCGTTTCATCAACTTTGGCATGCACCTGATCTCCGGTATCTGAATTCGTGATCTGGGTTTTCCTGGGATTACTTACGCGCGCTTTAAAAGCAACTTCGGCATCGCTCAGTTCACCTAATGTTTCAGTGGTCAGTCCGTAAGCTATTGCCTTGTCGCCAACCTCCCCGGCCACCTTCCTGATGTGCGTCGCCCTGCTCATCAATACCTGGTCCGAGACATAATACAATTGTGACTTATTGAAATCGATGCTGTTCAACAATAAGTGGTTCTTTCGGTAAGCGGCATAGGCCTTTAATATAACCACCATCTGAAGTGTAAGCTGCGACAGTGTACTTCTTGCATCGCCCTTGTCCTCAGTTATTCCTTTGGTGCCGGTCACCGTTCCGGAATCCAGTTCTGCGATTTCCTCGGTAAGCGTCTCAAATGCGCCAAATACTTCAGTAAAATTAGGTAGTGTAGTCAATTCGCTCATTTTTTCTTTTAACCATAGCAATACGGTTAAAAACATAGCTACTTTGTTTCGATCTTTCTTAGTCATAATGTTATTGTGTTTTGTGGTTAAAAATTAGATTTATTGTGTGTACCGGGCCACGCACAGATGTAGCCATTGCTTCTTCTATTGTTTTTTGCTTGCATTGATAAAACATCTCACAATCGTGTGATCCCGTCAAATGATAGTCGGCATCAATTTGCCTCCCGCTTGCCCCCGGAAATTGAACTTCGGGATTAAACAGACGCACCTCAGTAGGACAAAGTTCAGTTGAACTTGCATTCTGACGGGGTACAGTTGGATATTGTTGACATGAAATTGCATTTTGGCGGAGTACGATTGGATATTGTTGATATGAAATAGGATGTTGTTGAGGTGTAGTTGGATATTGTTGATATGAAATAGGATGTTGTTGAGGTGTAGTTGGATATTGTTGATATGAAATAGGATGTTGTTGAGGTGTAGTTGGATATTGTTGATATGATATAGGATATTGTTGATATGACATTGGATATTGTCTGGATGCCATTGGATATTGTCGGGATGATACATTATTTGACTTATATTTATTAGCTCTTTTTTGGCGCCTACCATCCTTTGCTGCTCTTTTCCTGCTCCTCAGCTCACTCGCAAAGCTGTCGTCGGCAGTAACTAGTTGGTGTTTTTCCGCCCAATAGGATCGCCAATTAAGCGTTGCCCGTAGGCCTTGATCAGTGGATGAGTATTGCCAAAGACTATTCCAAGACATCGGGTAAGGATGGAACAAGTCATGGAATCCCTTAGAACACTGGCGTATCAGATTTTTTTTATTAGTTGTTATGGTCATTAAAAATAAAGATTAGTTAATCATGAATCATCATGAACTAATAATATTTGATGTTAATGATCGATAAAGATAATGGCATTATTTTAATTTACAATACATTCACTTTTTAATTCCTGTCGGGTTTCATTTCATGGGTGTTATAAACTCTCCCACTGAGTTTAGATTGTATCTACGCCCTTACTGCATCAGCCTGTTTTATTGATGGTAAAATTTATCCTCTTCCCATTTTTCGGGATTATTGATGATGTAATGATGAATATTTTCGTAACCCTGCTGGTTTCGGATAATATGATCGTAGTAGCTGCGCTGCCATAAAGATTTCGATAGATCAAGATTTTTTATTATTTCGGAAGGAATTTTTTCGGTGGTCGCTTCCTGATCTTTTCTATTTTCCGGATCGGAGGCCGTTGGGGCCGTTGGGGCGTATTGCAATACGCCCGTACTACCCGATGAATTAATAATTAATTCTTTTATTCGTTTGGTGGCTGCTCCTTTAAATCCTCTGATTATGGCGCCGATGGATTGTGATTGGCTTTTAAATTGCCGCTCGTTTTCTGATTTTTCTTTTTTTTGAAATTTGATTTGAATAATGCCGTGCATATGATTGGGCATGATGATAAATGCTCCCAGAGAAATATTATCCCTTATCGAGGGTGTATTCGCCCATTCGTCATATGCGATTTCTCCAAAGGGATTCAAGATCATTTTTCCTTCCCGGACACGCCCAAACAAATGCACCCTATCCTGAACGCACAGGGTTAAGAAATACAAGCCTTCCTGCGCATAGTCGTATCCTGCCAGGCGGATGCTGTTTTTACGGCGATATGTATTTTTGTTTGACACTATTATAGTATCGAATAAAAGCCACCGAACCTTATCGGTCTCTTTTTCTAAAAATCCAAACAGAAAGGACTACAAAGACAATGAGGCCTAAAATAAGGGCAAGTAAAGACCCTGAGCCAAGTTGATCGACTGCATGCATAATTTATTGTGTTTACGTTAATTATATGATAACTTAACAATTCGGTAAAAGTATATGCGGAATTTTATCATCATATTTTTATTTATACTGACCATTGCAAAATTTTCTTTTGCTCAAAACAATTCCTATGACAAAAGGTTTGAAAAAGTCGATCAACATGTTTCTGCAGTAAGTAGACAATTTATTTTTTATCCTCAGGTTTTGGTTGAAAGGCTAACCGAAAACCTGAATAATGACTATGATAAGGTCAGGGCTATTTATGTTTGGATTGCCACGAATACTAAATATGATATGTTTGCCTATTATCATAAAAGACTAGATAGACAGGGAGTAAATGACGTGTTGGGAAGTGGCAAAGCCTTGTGTTCTGGTTTTAGTATATTATTTCAATACTTGTGTGCGCAAGCTGACATACAAACTGAAATTATTGATGGGTATGCAAAAGGATTTGATTATAAAAAGGGACAAAAGTTTAAAAATGCAAATCATTCATGGAATGCGGTTTTTATCCATGGATCATGGTATCTTTTAGATGTGACCTGGGCTGCTGAAAATCCATTTTTTAATTCAGTAAAACAAAAAAAAATTGATTTGGATACCTACTTTTTGATGTCGCCGGGAAAGATGATCAAAACGCACCTTCCGGAAGATCCTAGCTGGCAAATGTTGGAAAATAAGATATCGTTGACCGAATTTGAGAAGAACAACGGCGAGCCTTTTAACCCAGTACCAAAGTATTTTAATGCTTTTATGCCTCAGGATTATTTAAACATTAATGAGTATGACAAGGATATAAAACGGTATAAACGTGCAGTAGATTTTAATCCAATAAATAATAAACTTAAAACACAACTTGGCTTTGCATATTTATATAAAGGGATATCCATGACTGACTACATGCGGGAATTGGATTATGCCGATCTTTCAGATACCTTAAAAGTGTTTTGCGAAGATTTTAATTCATATCTGGATTCAGCGTGGATTACTATTGCGGATTTAGAAAGTTGGAAAATTTTAAGGGCTAAAAGGATTATAAAAGAAGAACAAATTTATCAGAAAGGGGTGTTTAATTATGAAGTGGGGAAAGAACTGTTCATGAAAGGTGTGGAAGTTCATGGCCCTTTAAGTCAGGTTGATGAAAAAATAGAAAATTTTTTTAAGGAGGCGGAAGAATACTTTAAAAAAGTACCCTCCACCTCTATATACCTCAACGATGCGAATGAATATTTGAAGTTTATTTCAGATTTTCGAATGCAAAATCAAACAACGCAATCATTAGCAAATTAGTGTCTGTCCATAAAGATAGAGTCTGTTTAGAAGCAAGGGTAACGCAGAGATCGGACATGATGGACAGACTCTAATTAGATCTTTTCCACGTTGATGTTGTGATTGGTATAGATGCAAATGTCTGCGGCAATGTGCAGGCTTTCCTTTACCATCTCTTCTGCTGACAATCCCGGGGCATGTTTTTTTAGCGCTAAAGCAGCAGCCTGAGCATACATGCTTCCTGAGCCGATTGCTGCAATGTCGTTGTCCGGTTCCAATACATCACCTGTGCCACTTAGTACCAATATCTCTTCGTGATTAGCTACGATAAGCATGGCTTCCAACCTTCGAAGGTATCGATCCATTCGCCAGTCTTTGGCCAATTCTATGGCGGATCTTTTCATGTTTGCGCCATAGGAATTCAGCTTTTCATCAAACCGTTCCAGCAGGGTAAAGGCGTCTGCTGTGCTGCCGGCAAAACCGGTAACCACTTTTCCGTCTTGAAGTTTTCTGATCTTTTTCACATTGCTTTTCGCCACCGTATTTCCCATAGTGGCTTGTCCGTCTGCGCCAATGGCTACTTCACCATTATGTCTTATGGCGATTACAGTGGTTGATTTTATTTTAGTCATAATTTCTTTTTGTAAAAAATGTAAAAGGCCGAATATCCAATAAAATAGAATTCAGCCTTTTCTCTTATATGTATAGGACTTAACGAAAAATCGATAGTCGGGTTTATATCAATATACGAACCGGGTCTTCCAGTAATCCTTTCAGTGTTTTGAGGAATGCCGCTCCTACTGCTCCGTCAACAGCCCTGTGGTCACACGAAAGGGTGACTTTCATGACGTTGCCGGGAACTACCTGCCCGTCTTTCACGATTGGCGTTTGCTTGATCCCGCCAATAGCCAGTATGCATGCATCGGGAGGGTTGATGATGGCAGTAAACTCTTCAATGCCAAACATGCCCAGGTTAGAGATCGTGAAGGTATTTCCTTCCCAGTCGGCGGGTTGCAATTGCTTGTTGCTCGCTTTGGCCGCCAACGCTTTTACTTCAGCAGAAATATGAGACAGGGATTTGTTATCTGCAAACCGCACAACAGGAACCAAAAGTCCTTCTTCTACCGCCACGGCGACTCCTATATGTATGTGTTTATTATATCGTAAGGTGTCATCCAGCCAGGAAACATTTACCTCAGGGTGCATCCTCAATGCTGCTGCCGTAGCTTTCAAAACAAGGTCGTTAAACGATATTTTTACAGCAGATATTTCATTCATGCTTTTTCGCGCTTCAATAGCCTTATCCATATTGATTTCCATGGTAAGGTAGAAATGCGGCGAGGTAAACTTGCTTTCTGAAAGCCGTCGGGCAATGGTCTTCCGCATTTGCGAGAGTGTAACGTCCTCATGACCTTCCTCTCCCACAACAGCGGGAAGTTGTATCGGAGCGCTTGTCTGTGCCGAAGAAGTTGCTTTGGTCGGTGCAGATTCCACAGGTGTGTGCGATTCTACATCCCTTTTTATAATTCTCCCACCTTCACCGGTACCGGTAATCATACTGATGTCATACCCAAATTCTTTGGCAAGACGCTTTGCCAATGGGGAAGCTTTAAGGGTTCCATTTGTGCTTGAAGGGGTGCCATTTAATTTTTTCGTGACTTGTGGCACTGCCGGGGGATCGGCCTTTTTGGCTTCCGGCGCTTGTTGGCCACCAACACTGTGGGCACTAATCAACCTCTGATAGTCAGCGCCCTTTTCTCCTACAACTGCAATTATCCCATCGATAGCCACTGAAGATCCGGCATCTACACCGATATATAGCAGCTCGCCATCATCGTAAGCCTCCAATTCCATGGTGGCTTTGTCGGTTTCTACTTCGGCCAGTATATCTCCGGATTTCACTTCGTCACCCACTTTTTTCAGCCAGTTTGCAATGACACCTTCAGTCATCGTATCACTCATTTTTGGCATGGTAATCAAAGCTGCGTTGATATTGCTCGTATCGATTGCTTTAGTCGCTACATTTTCTTGTGCAGCAGGAGGGGTTGGTGCTTTTGGCGCCTTGGCAGGTGCCGCAACAGTACTTAAAAGCTCGTCAATATTTTCTCCCGGGGTGCCAATTATGGCGATCACACCATCGATCTTAATGGCCTCTTTTTCTTTTACACCCAGGTGGAGAATTGTCCCGTCGTTATAGGACTCCAATTCCATAGTTGCCTTATCTGTTTCAACCTCTGCAATGATGTCACCTGATTTTACATTATCACCCACTTTTACTAGCCATGAAGCAATTACGCCTTCTTCCATGGTGTCGCTCATCTTGGGCATTGTGATTAATTCTGCCATAAATTTTTGAATTTGGACCTCAAAAATACTTCTTAATCAGGCCTAATCAAATAATAAAAACAATTTTACCTTAATAAATATCTTCAACTTTAAACCTTCAATAGGCATAGAAAGTTTTAAATCGTTATAAATGTGTGCAAATGCTTAAATTATAATGTGAAAACCATCATTTTTGTTTAACTATTTATACATAAAAAAGAATCCCGCTGATGAAATCACATATTTCCAATAAACAATTGTTTCAAATGCATGTAGGACAAACCAGTGCCTATCCGATGGAAGTAGAAATAGAAAGGGCTGAAAATATTTATCTTTATGGAAAGAATGGGAAAAAATATATAGACCTGATTTCCGGGATTGCCGTCAGCTCACTGGGGCATAGCCACCCGAAAATTGTGCAGGCGGTACAAAGCCAGGCTGCAGAGCATATGCATGTCATGGTATATGGGGAATTTGTTCAGAATCCCCAGGTAAAATTGGCCAAAGCGCTAAGTGATACCTTGCCCGATCCATTGGATAATGTGTTTTTTGTAAACTCCGGAAGTGAGGCAATCGAAGGCGCGATGAAGCTGGCGAAAAGATTTACCGGTCGGCATGAACTCATTGCCTGTCGTCATTCCTATCATGGAGCAACACATGGAGCCTTGTCCTTGGGATCAGACGAGACTTTTAAACAGGCTTTTATGCCTTTACTTCCCGGAATAAGGCATATAGGGTTTGGCGATGAACATGACCTGGCATCTATTACACATAAGACCGCAGCCGTTATTATAGAAACCGTGCAGGGGGAGGCAGGCATTCGTGTTGCTTCAAAAGCATATTATAAAAAGCTAAGGAAAAAGTGTAGCGAAACGGGTGCTTTGTTGATACTCGATGAAATACAAACCGGGTTTGGCAGGACAGGGAAATTCTGGGGATTTGAGCATTATGATATTGTCCCGGATATCATAACTTCTGCCAAGGGAATGGGAGGTGGCATGCCCATCGGCGCATTTATTTCATCAAGAGAAATGATGAGCGCCTTGCAAACAGACCCTGTACTAGGACACATCACCACTTTTGGAGGTCATCCGGTGAGTTGTGCGGCTTCCCTTGCCATTTTGGAGGAGCTCAACAGTTCAAAAATCTTTGAAAAAGCAGAGGAAAAGGCTGAGATTTTCAAAAAACATTTGCAGCATGCTAAAATAAAGGAAATTCGACATCTGGGCTTGATAATGGCCGTTGAGTTTGATTCGTTCGACCAGGTATCCGGGATTATCAAAAATTGTATGGAACTAGGATTGATTACGGATTGGTTTTTATTTTGTGATCATGCGATCCGAATTGCACCCCCACTAATTATTACCGAGGATCAGATCATAGAATCTTGCGATATATTACTAAGGGCGATTGATGCTTTATAATAATTCCAGATTCAATTAATTGACATTTCTCCATACGTAAAACTCTTCGATTGGCTATATTTGCCGCTTGTTTCGAACACAGCTAAGAATTTTACGATAAATGAAAGATTTTTTTGAAGAATTGAAATGGAGAGGCATGATTCACGACATCATGCCTG
>JAUUZS010000549.1 GCA_030589835.1 Cyclobacteriaceae bacterium | reverse complement strand
CTGGCGTTTGGATAGATTTAAAAAATGATGCAGTTCAGAAGATAATTTACGATGTTATAATGAAATGTTATGAGCAAGGGCTGCAGCTGCTTGGGGGTGATTACAATACCGAGGTACTTTCGGTTCATGATCCGGACGAATACCTTGATCAGGCCAGCACTGAGGCTCAGCGAAAGCAGCGAATGAATGATATTCTTGGAGCTTACCAGGCCTTACAGGAACTTAAAAAGCAAGGAAAAGCCAAGGCAATAGGCATTGGTTCAAAAGATTGGAAGATTATAAAGTTGATCTCAGAAAAAGTAGAATTGGATTGGGTGATGCTGGCTACCACGTATACCATTATGAGCCACCCTAAGGAGCTGATTGATTTTATTAGTCATTTGGCCCGGCGAAATATTTCAGTTATAAATTCAGCCGTTTTTCATGGTGGATTTTTAACAGGAAGTGATTTTTATAATTATGTAAAGCTTGATCGTAATACAAGAGAGACCCAACATTTATTTGAATGGCGGGAGCAATTTTATAAGATTTGTACACGTTACAGTGTGAATCCTTCAGATGCAGGTATATTGTTTGGGCTATCACACCCCGGAATTATTGGAATAGCGCTAAATACCAGTAGGCCGCAAGCGATAGAAAAAAACGTGGCTTTGATGAAAACAATATTGCCGGGGAAGTTTTGGGAAGATTTAAAAAAGGTTGGATTGATCGATAAGGACTATGGTTTTATTTGATGGAATTATAAATCAAACCAATAGCTTCTGGGAGTATAATATTTGGACAATTTATTACTTAGGCTTTAAATATACCCCATCACTTATAGCAAAATAAGGTGAAAGGAAGAGTAAAAACTAAGCTACGTCACTCAGAGCGAAGAGTCAAAGCTAATCTACGTCACTCAGAGCAAAGCGAAGAGTCTTAACACGGGAATTACCCCTTTAACAAGATCCTTCGGTCGTACCTCCCTCTGGATGACGCAGAGGTTAATTATACTCAATCACTTATAGCAAAATAAGGTGAAAGGAGGAGTCAAAACTAATCTACGTCACTCAGAGCGAAGCGAAGAGTCTTAGACATCAACTTCATTCCGAAATAGTCAAAGAATCGATTCGATGAAAATGCTGATCAATAAGTTTATTGAAACTTCCGCTATTTTAGTTTAAAAATATTTTATTAGATTCACAGAATTTTTTAATGCAAATCGAGCTGTAAAGAAGATAATAGTAAAACATTGAATTATGACGAAAGTAAAAGGAATCCTACTTGAAAAAAAGTATGTCGTACCATTCATTTTAATCACATGCTTGTTCTCCCTGTGGGGCTTTGCCAACGATATCACCAATCCGATGGTGGCGGCATTTAAGACAGTAATGGAAATGTCTACGGCAAAAGCAGCCATGGTACAGATGGCATTCTACGGAGGGTATGGAACCATGGCAATACCGGCAGCATTGTTTGCTATGAAATATTCCTACAAAAAAGGCATCCTGTTAGGGCTTATTTTATATGCCATCGGCGCTTTACTTTTTTTTCCTGCCGCTCAGTATGAAATGTTTGGATTTTTTCTGGTTTCATTATATATATTGACATTTGGTCTTGCGTTTCTTGAAACAATAGCAAATCCTTATATCCTTTCTATGGGAGATGAATCCACTGCCACCAGGAGATTAAATTTAGCGCAGTCATTCAATCCTATGGGATCCATTTTGGGTATGTTTGTTGCTTCAAATGTGATCCTTTCTGCGTTGGAATCAGACAAGAGAGACGAAGCCGGCGAATTGATTTTTTCGACATTGAGCGCAGTAGAAAAGGCAGCCATCAGAACCAACGATCTTGCCGTAATCAGAGATCCGTATGTAATCTTAGGGGTAGTGGTGCTCGTAATGTTTTTTATCATCTTATTGGCAAAACTTCCGAAAACTGAACACCCGGGGACAGTTGATGTGAAGGCATCTTTTGCCCGCTTGTTCAAAAATAAAAAGTACATGGAAGGTGTGATTGCTCAGGTGTTTTATGTCGCAGCGCAGATCATGTGTTGGACATTTATTATTCAGTATGCTGATAATTTAGGGATCAATAAGGCAACGGCACAGAATTATAACATCATTGCTATGGCTATATTTATTTCAAATAGGTTAATAAGTACATTTCTTTTAAAATATGTGAATGCATCCAAGTTGCTAATGTTTTTCGCAATTGGAGGAATCATTACTACTACAGGCGTTATTTTTATAGAAGGCATGCTTGGTTTGTATTGTTTGATAGCCACATCAGCATTTATGTCATTGATGTTCCCGACCATTTATGGTATTGCTTTGGATGGAATCGGTGAAGACGCCAAACTTGGCGCGGCAGGACTGGTCATGGCTATTGTTGGTGGAGCACTCATGCCTCCGATTCAGGGAGCAATTATTGATTTGGGGACAGTAGGATTTTTGCCTGCTGTAAATTTTTCCTTTATCCTTCCTTTCTTTTGCTTTATTATCATTGCAATCTATGGTTACCGGGCATTTACTTTATATCCAAGAACAACCTAACAAAAAAAGATGAAATATAAACGCTACTGCAAAACGCTCAAACTTGAGAATAATACCGATTTAATCGAACGATATAAAAAGGCTCATGGCATCGGTCAAATATGGCCTGAGATCAGACAGGGCATGAAGGAAGTAGGAATCCTGGATATGGAAATTTACATCCACGAAAGTACCTTGTTTATGATTATGGAAACGGTAGCCGATTTTGATCATGAAAAAGCGATGAAGGAGCTGGCCACAAAGCCAAGGCAAAGCGAATGGGAAGCGCACATGTCACAATTTCAACAGACCTCAGCGGAGGCCTCTGCCGATGAGAAATGGCAACTGATGGAACGCATGTTCGAGTTGGATCAGGAGGTGGAGTACAAACCTAT
>JAUUZS010000224.1 GCA_030589835.1 Cyclobacteriaceae bacterium | reverse complement strand
GGAGCAGAAAATTTGGATCCCGTTTCCGGCATGGCCCAATTAACCGCAATACCCGTTAAAGTAACAAAATCTGCTGACCCCCAAAAGAATAGCTGGTCAGGATTATGAGTGCATAAGTTGACTTTAATATTGGAGAATAATTGTAAATTATTTCATTCGAGGTTAAATTTATATAAAATATATAATTATGAATACTAAGAATTTCTCCTCCATTAAAAACATATTTTATATACTATATATCTGTATATCTGCATTTTTCCTGATGAATGATTTCAAAATCGTCACACTAATCATGATGAGCATTCTGGCGCCTACCATTATATTTATGGAACACATCGAAAATAATAGATCCGAAGGGTGAAAAAATGCACCTATCCGCTAAATAAGATTATACTCACCACTGTGGGTACCATTCTAATTTCTGACGCATATCCTTAGAAATAGTATTGTTGACATCGCGTAAGGGAATAGAGCTTATATTAAATTCCTTTTGTGATTTTAATCATATTCGGATTGATATCAGTGACCTAATTTGCAGGCATGAAATATGTGTTTTCCATATCTTTCTTATTGATTTATTTGGCCGGGTCACTTCAGCCCTCATGGATATTGATTGATTTTTATTGGAATCAAGACGATTATACCCAAAAGTACTGCCTTTACATAGATGAGGGAATTTCGCAATGCCGGGCTTCCTGTTATCTTGAAAAGATGCTCGAAGGACATCAAAAAGACGAATCCGAAGCTAAACTCATATCGGACCAACAATACAAAATGCTTGAATTTCTCAGCTATGAAAAAATGGATTTCTTGTCGATAAATACGGTGAAAAATCTTCAACCAAGCTATATTATTGATCCATATCAATATGACTTTCCGCATTTTGTTTTCCACCCTCCAAAAGTGTGGCCCTCTTTGTCAACAAATACGATTACTCTAACCGTGAACGGTTCTTAACTAAAAAACAAACCACAAACCGAAATCAATTGACAATTGATTTAAAAGGGTTTTAGAGAAGAATTCTGTTCACCAAATTATGTCCAACCATTGTTAAGAAGGATAGCAATCCCTCTTATACTAAAAGAATTATTGCAATGAAAAAAACAGTATATTTTATATTTCTAATATTTTACTCCCTAATTGCCGAGGCCCAGCAAACCACAATTCAGGGAAAATTAGTAGATCAGCAGACAGGTGAAAGTATTACAGAAGCCACCATTTTCTACCAGCAACAGTATGTCTTTTCAGATGAGAACGGAGCGTTTGAATTGAAACATTCTGATGATATGCACAACAAAATAACCATTACACGTCTTGGCTATGAGGCCTACGAAGATTTTGTCCGGTTTTCTAATCAAGAAGTGTTGAGTATAAAACTCAAAAGTTCCGTAAAAGTGCTGGAGGAGGTGCTTATCTCCTCAGATGGCAGGCCGCTGGTTTCCCAGCAAAGGATTGACCAAACTACCATTATGAGAAACAACCCTAAAAATATAGGGGATATTTTCGGCGACAAGGCTGGATTTAGTATTATTAAAAGGGGTGGTTATGCAATGGATCCTGTATTCAGATCATTTAAGTATGAACAACTCAATCTCATTTATGACGGAGGAGTGGTCATTTCCGGAGCTTGTCCCAACCGGATGGATCCGGCTTCTACTCAGATTTCTCCGGCAGAAATTGATCGCATAGAATTGGTCAAGGGGCCTTATAGTGTTCGTTTTGGTCAAACAATGGGGGGACTGATTAACATCATTACCAATAAGCCAAGCTCATCAGACGAATTTGAGTTTAATGGTGAATTGGAAGGAGGTTACGAAGTAAATGGAAATGGCATTACCGGACGCGGAGCAATAACCGCTATTGGCAAAAAGTACGATGTATCGATTCAGGGTGGGGCCATCTCCTTTGATGATTATAAAAATGGTGACGGGGAAACCATTCCCAGCTCATTCCAAACCTACAATTATGCCACTAAATTTGGATTCAATCCGACGGCAAATCAAAGGCTTCAGCTCAGCTGGAGGCAATCTTTTGGAAAGGACATCAAACACGCTTCCCTTCCTATGGATTCCCCAAAGGATAACAGCAGCATATTGTCACTGGACTACGGGGTTCGCAACATTGGCGACAAGCTTTCCAGCATCAATGCCAAAGCATATTATACCTATATCGATCACCTGATGACCAATGAAAACAGGCCCAGCTTTATGATGGTAGATGCGCAGTCCCCTGTTAACTCAAGCACCTATGGGGGAAGACTGGAATTGGGCTTGAAAGCTTCCAACAAGTCAATCGTTTTTCTGGGTATGGACCTGCGATCTGTAGCAAAAGACGGCGTTAGAAATAGAATCGTAAAAATCATGAATGGAAATCCATTGGATCCTCCCAAAGAATTTACGGATCTTATATGGCAAGACTCCTGGTTGCATGATGTGGGACTGTTTACTGAAGCCAATTTCTTAATCAATGAAAGTTGGGATTTGCTGCTTGCCGGAAGATTGGATTACGTAAAGTCCGGAGCGGATAACGTTGCCCCTGATTTTACATTGCTGTATGGCGAAGTGGATCCCGATGCAGAGCTTAACGTAAGTGTGACATCAAGCATCAATTACAACTTTGGTGAAAACGGTCTGTTGCAGCTTTCGCTTGGCCGGGGACAACGTGCCGCCCAATTGCTTGAACGATATATCAACCATTTCACCATCGGTATGGATGCCTATGAATATGTAGGCAATCCCAACCTGAAATCAGAAGTCAATAATCAGGTAGACCTGAGCATCAAAAATATAAACGGTAAATTCTTTTGGAGTGGAAACGTTTTTTATTCTAAAATGAAAAATTATATCACTGCAATTGTTGATGAATCGCTCCCAAGAAAATATATGCCCGGCACAGAACCTCTTTATGCCAAAAGGTTTGTCAACATCGATAAATCCTGGCAAACAGGGTTTGATGCGGAAATTGGTTATTCTTTTACCGACGATTTTTCAGGGATGCTCGGAGCGTACTACACTCATGCCCAAAATGAGGATTTCGATGAGCCATTGGCCGAGATCCCTCCACTGACAGGTTTGATTTCCATTAAATATGAAAAAGAGAAATTCTGGACTGAGTTCAAGGGAAGGTTTGTGGCAGAGCAAGACAGGGTATCCGAATCATTCAATGAATCTGAAACACCTGGATTCAACGTTTTTGATCTGATGGCAGGATATTCACCGCTAAAAAATATTGATCTTAATTTCGCCTTGAAAAACATGCTCAACGCCAACTACTTCGAGCACTTATCGAGACCATACCAAAATCAAAGTGAAACTGGTATGTTTTATGAGCCGGGAAGATCGTTTAGAGTTGGCTTAAAATTACGGTTTTAGAGTTTAAAGGTATCCTGAAGATAAAATCAGATGATTAATTATGATGAATCATCTGGTTTTTTCTTATCTTTCTTCCCCTAATTTTAAAACACTTAATAATCCGAAATGAAAAAACTGAATAATCATGCTATCCTGGCGCCTGTATTGCTAATTGTCCTCCTGATTTCTATGGGTTTGGTTTCTATCCTTAAAGAAAAAGTTGGCGTCGGTACGAAAGCCCCGAAAAATGCTGAAATACTATTTGACGGATCTCGGGAAATGCTGGATGAAAAATGGACCTATTGGGAAGGCCCCAGGTTTTCTTCTGAGCTGCCCATCAAATGGGAAGTGGTAGATGATCCGGTAAGTAAAGGTACGGTCATGGATAGCAATGACCCCAATGCAAAAGGTGGCAAATATGGCACTGCCGACATTGTAACCAAAAAGAAATATCGAGATTTCAGATTGCATGTAGAATTTTTTGTAGAAAAGAAAGGTGGCAACAGCGGTGTTTACCTTCAAAACCGCTATGAAATTCAGGTTTTGGATGGCGATAAAACCAAACATGGTATGGGTGCGGTAATCAATGAAACCGAATCCCCTTATTTTGCCTATAAGGGTGTTGGAAAATGGAATGCTTATGATATCACGTTTCGGGCTGCACGGTTTGAAAATGGCAAAAAAACAGAGAGGCCTATCGTTACCGTCTATTTCAACGGCCAAAAAGTACATGTCAATGTACCAATCAACCAGGTTTGGGGGGGTGAAAATTCCGGCCTCGATGGGGGAAATGATGGAGGAAAAGGCATCACGGATACTCCAGGTGGAATAAAGCTCCAGGCCGAAGGCCATCCTGTGCTGTACAGAAATATATGGATTAAAGAATTGGATCTGAAGGACGCGGACACGAATTTTTAGATGCACAAACCAGACAGGTTTTGAAAGCGTTTTAGAAATCTGTCTGGCTTTTGATGGAGTCCTTTACTTCCCAAAAGGATTAATATTTGCCAAAGCTCTTTTGCCCCCTCCCATTTTGTTCATGGTTTTCATAAGCTTACGCATATCTGCAAACTGCTTCATCAGGCTATTGACTTGCTGAATGCTCGTGCCACTACCTGTTGCAATTCTTTTTCTCCGGCTACCATCAATCATATCCGGGGTGGATCTTTCCTTTTTTGTCATGGATTTGATAATCGCCTCAATAGGTTTGAAGGAATCATCATCTACATCAAGCCCTTTCATAGCCTTGCCCATGCCTGGTATCATACCCACCAGGTCTTTGATGTTTCCCATCTTTTTGATCTGCTCCAACTGAGACAGGAAATCATCGAAATTAAATTGATTCTTACGGATCTTTTTGTTGAGGCGCATCGCCTCTTCCTCATTGAAATTTTGCTGGGCACGCTCCACAAGAGACACTACATCGCCCATACCCAAGATTCGCTGAGCCATACGGTCAGGATGGAATACATCGATGGCATCCATTTTTTCCCCGGTACTGATATATTTAATAGGTTTTTCAACCACATTCCGAATAGAAAGAGCTGCTCCACCTCGTGAATCACCATCGAGTTTTGTAAGAACAACACCATTAAAATTCAAACGCTCATCAAATGTTTTGGCAGTATTCACAGCATCCTGACCTGTCATAGAGTCGACCACAAAAAGCGTCTCAGAAGGATTTAGTACTTTTTTGAGTGCTGCTATTTCATCCATCATCTCCTCATTGACCGCCAGACGACCTGCCGTATCAACTATAAGGACTTTATAACCGTTTGTTTTGGCATGGGCAATAGCATTTTTCGCGATTTTTACCGCATCCTTATTTTCAGGTTCTGCATAAACTTCAACACCGATTTGCTCTCCGAGTACTTTCAGCTGGTCGATGGCAGCTGGCCTGTATATATCACAAGCCGCCAGTAAAACATTTCTTCCCTGCTTTTTTAATAGATTGGCAAGCTTGCCGGTAAAGGTTGTTTTACCTGATCCCTGAAGGCCCGAAATCAACACCACAGCAGGATCACCTTTTACATCTATATCAACTTTTGCCCCACCCATCAGCTCGGCAAGCTTTTCCTGGGTGATTTTTACCAATAGTTGACCAGGAGAAACAGAAATAAGTACATCGCGGCCTAATGCCTCCTCCCTGATCTTATCAGTAACTTCCTTAGCAACTTTGTAATTTACATCCGCATCAATCAATGCCTTACGGATTTCTTTTACTGTTTTGGCAACATTTATCTCTGATATCCTTCCTTGTCCTTTTAAGGTCTTAAAGGCATGGTCTAGCTTGATACTTAAATTGTCGAACATATCGCTTGTTTTTTTGCAAAAATAATAGAAATATATTTATCGTATGGAAATAATATCTTGTAAGTGCCAAATTGATTAAATTGAACTTGCTTTTTCCTTTAAGGACGGATATTAATTGATTAATATCGATCAATAAAGTGTACGGTTTTAGTACACTTAAAGGTTGAAAATGTCCAAACAAATGCATTTAAGCTAATGGCATGTATTTTGATCTTCCATTTGTCTTAAAAATCAACAAAAAATGAAAACATATATTTTTACCAAATTGCTCGCAGTATTTATTCTCATATCCATCACAACCGTTTTTGCTGGTGACAAAATTGAAAAAACATATAATATTGATGATTTTTCAAGAATTTACCTGAAAGGCCCATACGAAGTTCATCTTAGGCAGTCAGATAAATGCGAGCTGACCGTAATCGCCAAGGAAGACTATTTAGATAGATTGGAAGTCACCTCCGGAGGAGGAGAACTAAGCATTGAATTGGAAGGGAATAACTATAAAAAAAACAGAGCAATTGAATTATATATCGATTTTAAGGACTTAGAAAAACTGGAAATCGAAGGCGCTGTTGATCTGCAGTGTGAAAATCAAATAAAAACCAGCAATTTCAAGCTTGAATTTGAAGGGGCAGGCAACGTAGAACTAAATATTAAATCGGATAAAATAATAGCCCAAATTTCAGGTGTTGGAAATTTCGAGATCGAAGGGGAAACAGATTATCACAAAGTGGAATTTTCAGGTATCGGCAATTATGAAGCTCAAGATTTGCGTAGTAAATATACCATCGTGGAATCAAACGGAATTGGAAGCGTGAAGGTATTTGCCAGCACCAAATTCAAGGGCGAGGCAAACGGTATAGGGTCAATTGACTATTATGGTGATCCCGAAGATGTCTCTATTGATGCCTCGGGTCTGGGAAGTGTGAATAGGCATTAATTGGATATGGAAAATGTACACGCTGCAACATGACAGCCTAATCATCAAAACCTGCGCGATGAAACGACCGTGCATCCGGAAATTCTTTTTCTGCTGTCTTACGGAGCTTTTCCAATAAAACCAAGTTTTTGAAGGTCTCATCCTCTTGTTCAGGGAACAGGGAAAGGATCATGCCCCAGGCTGCAATAGATCGATCTATCCCGATCAACGCTACTTTGGCAGAGCCATCCGAATCTTTAGGAAATTCATCGGCAGGCTCTTGCTCTTCTTCCAGCTTTCCATGGATTGCCCTTTTGAGTTTTATATGGATTTGATGCTGGTACCACTGTATTACTTCAACGATGTCATTAAGATTTTCCACAAACTGTACCTCTT